>NZ_JAVKBY010000063.1:0-92407 GCF_040222985.1 Coleofasciculus sp. F4-SAH-05 | reverse complement strand
CTGCACAAAATTGGCTGCATAAACGGGAAACCCTGAGCCATCAAGACTTTCAGAGGCATTGACAGTAGAGACTAAAATGCAACGTCTTTACCAGTTCCTAGAAAACCAGTAAGAGACGTTCCACCGGAACTCTACCAAGGGCTATTTGAGTAAGGCTATATTAAGTAGGGATTAGGGTGGGGTGGATTTGGGAAAAACCAAGACGAGCGCATCAAATGTTTTCATTCAAATCAAGCCAACGCGATCGCAGGTTCTGAGAATCACACAGATTAACACACAGAGGACAACACAAAGCGCGATCGCATCCCATTGATCAGGATGACACTATCACAAATCCCGTAGGGGCGCACAGACGTGCGCCCTGACTGAAGGCTTGCGCCCCGAGTCATGGACTTTCCATCTGCATAAAGCGATTTGGCGGTGAAATCGGGCGCACATTGGTGCAGTAAAAGGGCGCACACCGTGCGCCCCTACAATTCTAATCCACCTTGCTTAGGTGTGCCGAGCCACTACAGCAACTATGGCGGGAGAAACTTTCTTTTCAAATATCCCAGTTAGGGCAATCAATGAGCCGCATTGGTATCAAGCCCTTATTTTGAACAGCTTCTAAGCTATAGCGTTTTCATTTGAGATGCCAACAAGCCACCCTTATCCAGTAAGGCTTTCAGGGCTTTGGCTGTACAGGAATCATCTGTAAACACTATATTGAGCAAATAACAAATGACAATTAAATCAGGATGTATCTTACAGGGAAACGGGCAACAATTGTAGAGGTTGGCATTACCATTTCAATATGTGGGGGCGCAAGCCTTGCACCCCTACAGATAGCTGTACCATCAGCACTGGGAAATTCCGATACAGTGGCTCAATCTTCTCCACCCCCTGGGATAACGATTCCAGAAGGTGCACCAGAAACCCTGGAACAAACCATTCCCAATCCAACTGATTTATCCCCTCCTTTACCACAGGAAACTCCCCTATCCCCACCTCAACCCAACCTACAGTTACCTGCGACTCCCCAACCGCCTCAAGTTCCCTCTCTATCCCCAGAAGTATTCCGCATTAATCAAATAGAAGTTCTCGGCAATACCGTATTGCAATCAGAAATCGCCGAATTAACCCAAACCTATCACAACCAAGACGTCACCTTTGAAGCCTTACTCGAACTACGCCAAAGCATTACTCAACTGTATATTCAACAGGGTTATGTCACCTCTGGCGCCTTTTTACCCAAACAAGATATTAGTGATGGGATGATCCAAATTCAAGTCGTGGAAGGTGAAATTGAACAGATTCAAATCCAGGGATTAAACCACCTCAAACCAGGATATGTGCGCCGTCGCCTGGAATTAGCAACCGATACTCCTTTCAATCGCCATCGCCTGGAAGAAGCCTTACAACTGTTACAACTTGACCCCCTCCTCAATCACATCAATGCTGAACTAATCGCTGGCAGTGGTTCCGGCAAAAACATCTTACTCCTAGACTTGCAAGAAACACCATCCTTTCACGCCGGTGTATCTGGTGCCAATAATCAATCTCCCAGTATCGGCTCAGAACAAGCCAATCTATTGATCAGCCATGATAACCTATTCGGATTAGGCGATCGCGTTTCTGCTGAATACGGCTTCACCCCAGGATTAGACTTCTATCGTGTCAACTACGGGATTCCCATCAATGCCCGTGATGGTAAAATTAGCGTCAGCTATAGCAACAGTAACAGTCGGATTGTAGAAGCCGGCTTTGAAGATTTAGGCATCAGAAGCCAATCCCGCACCCTATCAGTAAATTTCCGTCAACCGATTGTGCGATCGCCTACAACTGAATTTGCCCTGGGTGTCAGTGTCGATTGGCGTCGTAGCCAAAGCTTCCTACTCAATGATATCCCCTTTTCCTTCTCCCAAGGACCAGAGGATGGCGAATCCAAAGTTACCGTCATTCGCCTCTTCCAAGAATGGAGCGATCGCACACCTAACCGCATCTTAGCAGCTCGCTCTCAATTTAGTCTCGGACTAGATGCCTTTGATGCCACAATTAATAATACAGGAACCGATGGGCGATTCTTCTCTTGGTTAGGACAATTTCAATGGGTACAGCGATTATCACCCAGAACCGTACTCCTGGCAGAAATCAATACTCAACTCACTCCCGACTCTTTACTCTCCCTAGAACGATTTGGGATCGGCGGTGGAGATAGCATTCGAGGGTATCGCCAAAATCAATTGGTTACTGATAATGGCATTTGGGGGTCATTGGAAGTCCGGATTCCCCTAACCTCAAACCCCAATCAATTACAACTCGTACCTTTCTTTGATATCGGTACAGCTTGGAATAATCAAGATGATGACCCAAATCCCAACACCCTTGCCAGTTTAGGATTAGGATTCAATTGGCGGATTAATTCTGATTTAGATTTGCGTTTAGACTATGGCATCCCCTTAATTAAAGTCAATCAACGGGGGGATTCACTGCAAGAATCGGGTTTCCACTTTTCCCTGGATTATCAGCCCTTTTGAGAAATTAGTTATTCTAACTTAGCACTTATTCAGCCAGCCCTAAATAAGCTAAAACGCATTTAAATTGTGTATTCAGGCGTTGCCTGTTGCCTGTGACACACCGAGCGAAGTCGAGGTGTTGCCTGTTGCCTTTCAGGGTTTTAGGTATCCCAATTTAAATGCCGAACAGCTTAGGATGAATGTCACTGACTGGTATGCTGGTGGGCAATGCCCACCCTACGGTGTATCAAGGATTTTGGCACTGCAAAAATGCTTATTTCAGTGCTATTCAGCTTAGGATGGTTATAGCTTTAACACCGCCGCATGATGACGAATGTGGTCTTCAACAAAAGAGGAAATGAAATAATAGCTGTGATTATACCCTTCCTGAAAGCGTAATGTTAAAGGGACTCTGGCTTTTTCACAGGCTTGGGCAAAGATACCGGGAAGTAATTGTTGCTTCTCTAAAAAGGGATCGGCTGTCCCTTGATCAATCAGAATTGGACGCTTATATCCAACGGTTAACACTAATTCACTAGCATCATAGATGCCCCAGCTTTCTTCATCTTCACCCAAATAATTCGTAAATGCTTTTTGTCCCCAAGGACACTTTGTTGGTGCGGCAATTGGGGCTAAAGCCGAAACCGATGTATATTGCTCAGGGTTTCTTAAAGCACAAATTAGCGCTCCATGACCCCCCATGGAATGACCAAAAATGCCCTGATGATCAATTTGAGCCGGGAAATGTTGGGCAATAATTGCCGGTAATTCCTCAACCACGTAGCTATACATTTGATAATGATCTGACCAGGGTTCTACTGTCGCATCGACGTAAAAACCCGCGCCTGTACCGAAATCCCAGTCGTCATTTTCTCCCGGAATTCCGGTATCACGGGGACTGGTATCTGGCGTCACCAGCATTAATCCATACTTCGCCGCAAACTTCTGCGCCCCAGCTTTTGCCATAAAATTTTCTTCGGTACAGGTTAAGCCGGACAGGAAATAAAGAACCGGGACTCGTTCTGATTTGGCTAGAGGCGGTTGGTAGACAGCAAACCGCATTTTACTGTTGCAGGTTTGAGAGTGATGGGAGTAAAAGCCAACTGTACCACCGAAGCATCGATTTTCTGAGAGAATTTTGGGGGCTGTGGACATAGATTAATTGTGTAGTGAGCAGCAGTAGATGTGGCTTTTTAAGTCGGCTGTTTTGATACCTGACGCCCAACCCATACCCGCAAGAAGGCTAATATTGGCTATTGATTCCGATAAAGCATGAAGCAAGCGTCAGTCCTGTTCTATTGTCCCACAGACAGGCTAGCATCGTCTGCTTTAGATTAGTGATTATTATGAATCGCTGCCTACGGGGTCAAGTTGTCACAGGTTGAAAAATCGGCTATTGTATCCGCGATCGCTCATCCCGAAAAAATTTCCCTATCCCTTACCTACCCTAGCTTCCGATGAAGTGATAGGGAAGGCGCGATCGCAGGATTGTGGAATCGTCTAGAATCGAAGCATGATCCGGATTAGTCTTGCATAACACTGGCTAACTGATTTCCGCATTTTTCCGTCAAATCAGTAACTAGAGAAATTCTTATAACCCTGGTGATACGACCTAGAAACGTTTATAAGATCCTTGGGGATGGACAATTGAGCCTTTCTCGTTTTCAATTAGAAAACGGAGAACAGCTAGAGAACTCCCAATTGCATCAATGGCGTATAAACTCATAAGGAGTCAAGTCTCACCGATGGCAGTCAACCTGTATCAGTGACAATAAGTGGTAGTTCAGTTTTGAATGTGAGGTAAGAGCGATGAGTGATGGTATGGCATTCCTAACAGGGGCTGCCTTTGCGGGAGTGGCAGTTCTGTTTATGATGAAAGGCGGAGATAGTCTTGGCATTACGAATGCCCCTCCCTCTCAAACGGCTCAACTTCCACAGAGCAATCCTTATAATCCCTATAATCCTGATAATCCCTATAATCCTGCTTATGGGCAGAACCCGCAAATGCCAGTTCAGACGACACCAGGTTTTGCCGGTAATGATTTTGAACAGCAACAGGTTACAGTAGAACGCTTGAAAGGCATGCTGGAACAGCAACGCGCCGAAACGGAACAGCTAAAAGCTCAAATGCAAAACCAGCAAGCGTTGATTGACAATCTTATGGGACAAAATAATCCCAATAATCCTAATAGTTTCATACCACCTCGGATTGAAGCAGCGCCCCCTGTAACTCCTGTCCAGCAGTCTGAGTCAGATAATTCGATTATTTCCGGCTTGGTTTGGGGATTGGGTGGTATGGCAGTAACAATTAGTGGGGGTGTTGTAGTTGTGGGATTATTGGCAGTGCTGTCGCGACAACAACAACCACGTCCACCTCGGACAACTTACGTTGTCCCCCATCCCTACAATGCGCTTCCTTATGCCCCCTCAGCTAGGCGACGCACTGAAGTAATACCGCCTCCTCTTGATGATAGACAAGTGGATTATGTGGAATATGAGCGTTAGTATAAAAAGGCAGAAGGCTCTAGGGCAGAAGGCGGTAAGGTTTGTCGCAAATTAGTATTTCCTAACTTGTTACCCTAAAAATAGGAATTCTCCCATCCACCCAAGCCCACGGCATCAAGCGTGCAGATAACAAATGTATGAGTATTAAAGACAAACCGAAATCGCCACACGGTCGCCAGATTGGTCTTATTCTATTAATTCTGGCGAGTGTATCCTTACTGGGGTACTTGTTTGTACCCAAATCCTCTCGGTTTCCCATAGTACCCTATAGCGAATTTCTCGACCAACTGGACGACGGCAAAGTCACACGGGTTTCGGTGGGGGAAGAACAAGTGATTTATCAGCTTAAGCCCGCTCAAGATCCCCTGAAGGCGACTCAAGACTTGCTGCAAGCCACTCAAGATCCTCTCCAAGCCACTCAAGACTTGCTGGAAACGGCAGAACCGCCCCTAGACACAGAAGTAGAACCGGATCTGGATACCCCCGACAATCCGTTAAATTCAACATCTGACGATCCGCTCAACCCAACCGATGAACTGCTCAACGAGGATGAGCAACAAGGGCAAATCTATGCCACACTCAGGGTTGATGATCCAGACTTGGTGAACACGCTTCAGGAACAGGACATTGAATTTTTTGCTGCGCCTCCTCCCAAAAATGGTTGGTTACTGAGTCTGTTAAGTTGGGTGGTTCCGCCGCTAATCCTCGTCGCCGCCTTTCAGTTTTTCCTGCGCCGCAATGACAGAGACGCTGAAGGTGCGCTTTCGTTTAGTAAAAGTAAGGCAAAGGTTTATGTAGAAGGAGAATCGGCTAAAATTACCTTTGCTAATGTCGCGGGGGCGGAGGAAGCCAAGACAGAATTAGTGGAAATTGTCGAATTCTTGCAAAATCCTGATCGCTTTACCGAAATTGGAGCGCGAATCCCTAAAGGGGTACTGCTGGTGGGACCTCCGGGAACGGGAAAAACCCTCTTAGCCAAAGCCGTGGCGGGGGAAGCTGGGGTGTCTTTCTTTAGTATTTCCGCGTCGGAGTTTGTGGAACTATTTGTGGGTACGGGTGCCGCCCGGGTGCGGGATTTGTTTGATCAGGCAAAAAAGAAGGCGCCCTGTATTATTTTTATTGATGAATTGGATGCGATCGGCAAATCTCGGAGTAGTGGGAATTTCCATAGTGGCGGGAATGATGAACGGGAACAGACGCTGAACCAATTGCTCACCGAGATGGATGGATTTGCGGCTGGAGATGCGACGGTGATTGTCCTAGCGGCGACGAACCGCCCCGAAAGCTTAGATCGCGCCTTGTTACGTCCGGGACGCTTTGACCGTCAGGTGTTGGTTGACCGTCCTGATTTAGCTGGACGTAAAGAAATTTTAAGCATTTATGCCCAGAAAGTCAAATTGGGCGAGGATGTGGATCTACACGCGATCGCAACTCGTACTCCTGGGTTTGCTGGGGCTGATTTAGCCAATCTGGTCAATGAAGCCGCCTTATTAGCCGCCCGCAAGCGACAGGATACCATTGCTCAAGCCGACTTTGCCGAAGCCATTGAACGAGTCGTGGCGGGGTTGGAGAAGAAAAGCCGGGTTCTCAACGATGTTGAGAAAAAGATTGTCGCTTATCACGAAGTTGGTCATGCTTTAGTGGGTGCGTTAATGCCAGGAAGTGGTAAAGTCGCGAAAATCTCCATTGTGCCACGGGGAATGTCTGCGTTAGGATACACACTGCAACTACCCACAGAAGACCGTTTTTTGATGAATGAAGTGGAACTTCGCGGCGATATTGCCACCCTATTAGGAGGACGCGCTGCTGAAGAAATTGTCTTTGGTAATATCACCACAGGGGCGGCGAATGATTTGCAACGCGCCACGGAGTTAGCAGAACGCATGGTGACAACTTATGGCATGAGTAAAGTTTTGGGTCCTTTGGCATATAATCAGGCTCAAGGCAATAGTTTCTTAGGCAATGGTGGCGGGAATGTACGCCGGAGTGTCAGTGACGAAACGGCAAAAGCGATTGATATGGAAGTGCGAGAAATTGTAGAAACATCTCATCAGCAAGCCTTGGCGATTCTCAATCACAATCGCGATTTACTTGAACAAATTTCCCAACAGATATTAGCGACGGAAGTTATTGAAGGAGAAGACTTACAAAATCTCCTGCAACAAGTGCGATCGGTGGATAAGTTTGTGGCGTTGGAGAATAAGCGAGTAGCGTCATAGTAGAGACTAAAGGTGGAACGTCTGGGAGCTGGGGAAGAAGGAAATAAGGAATGAATCATAATTCTCTAAAATTACTGCTGATGTCTAGTCCTGTGGGTTCTTTGGGTTCAGGATTGACGGGCGGTGTGGAATTAACGTTGCGGAATATTGCCAGTGATTTAGTCAGACGCGGGCATCAGGTTAAAATGGTATTGATTTATCATGCTATAATTTTTGTCCAGGACCAGAACCGTGGATCGGATGGGTGGGGCGAATTGCTCCAGAAAAGGGGCTAGAGGATGCAGTGGCGGCGTCTCAGATGACGGGGATTCCCCTGAAAATTATGGGAGTGCTGCAAAATCAGGACTACAAGCCGAAGCCAAATACTCGACGCAGGCGATGTGCGATCGCGTGGAGCAGTGGTTGTACACTATGTAATTTTTGCGAGAATAGCGCGATACGTTCTGTAGGAACAGGCTCCGCCAACGCGCTATTCTCGCAATATATATAGAGAAGATATCGGTTGAAACCCCAGCTAAATCAACATTTCAGCGATTGTACACAAGTAGAGGGGCGGCTCGACTGAGCGCTCGCCGAACGTCTAAAAAATCACGGAAAGTCTCACGATGAAGCAGTTTCGAGTTTTTGGCTGGGGGAACTTCAGGAACTTGGAGGATGTCAATCTTCCACCTTCATCGCCTTCGCCAATTCCGCCGCGACTAAAGGTCGAGAAAACTGCGGCGGAGGTAACTCACCTTTACGCAACAGTTCCCTTACCTTAGTTCCTGATAAGTGAATTCGTTGATCTGGAGTGCTGGGACTTGTTTTAGCTGTTGCCATTGTCTCCGTCACTTCGCAGTAAAAGGCGTGTTCAAATTTCAGGGGCATAATCCCCAACTCATCCGGCTCAAACTCTTCAAAGATATGCTGAGCATCGTAGGTGCCATAATAGTCACCCACACCCGCATGATCGCGCCCCACAATAAAGTGAGTACAACCATAATTCTTACGCACGATCGCGTGAAAAATCGCTTCCCTTGGACCCGCATAACGCATCGCGGCTGGGTTAATCGCTAAAATTACCTGGTTTCGGGGGAAATAGTTATCCATCATAATTTCATAGCAACGCATCCGCACATCGGCGGGGATGTCATCGCTTTTGGTTGCACCCACTAAGGGATGCAGGAATAAACCATCAACTATTTCCAAAGCACATTTAATGATATATTCATGCGCTCGGTGGATGGGATTTCGGGTTTGGAAACCCACCACAGTTTTCCATCCCCGTTCTTTAAACAACGTCCGAGATTGAGCCGGATCAATTTGATACTTAGGAAACAGAGGATGGGGATACCGTTGCAATAACCAAACTGGACCGGCTAGATTCACGTCTCCTTGGTTATAAACCACCTTGACACCCGGATGCTTTTCCTCATCCGTGCGGTAAACATTCATCGCTTCCCGCTTTTTGTCATAGCGATATTTTTGCGTGAGTTCTAAAACGCCGACAAAGCGCCCATCCTGGTCATCCAGACGCACTAAGCTGCCTTCCTTTAACGGTTCAGCAACGTCCTCATCAACTGATAAGGTAACTGGGATAGACCAAGGTAAACCATTCGCCAGACGCATATTATCCACAACTGACTCATAATCCGCTTGCTCCATAAACCCGGTCAAGGGGCTAAATCCACCGATCGCGATTAAGTCTAGATCAGATGCTGCCCAGGCATCAAGTTGCACCCTGAGTAGGGAATCCGCTTTCTCCAAAAATTCTGATCGCTGTTGTTCTGAGGCAATGCGATTGATAAGTTGACCCCCATGAGGGGCGATTCCATCCGAATGCTTACTCAATGTCTTTTCCTTTCTTGCATCAACTGCACCTCTAAAATAATCTGCTTTATGGGTTCTGGGCAATTATTCGTCATTTGTTGTTCGTCATTTGTCATTTGTCATTTGTCATTCGTCCAGCTTACCCAGTTATAGCGGTACTAAGACAGGTTAGGACATTCTTTACTGTTCCCTGTTCCCTCTTGGACGCGATCGCCAGATTTTCTGGTACACTTATCACCATGGAAAAATGTGCCTGCCTATAACCTCTTCATTAAGCCTTTCAGACCAAGATCAGAGAAATCGCGATCGCACCCTGTCTCTGATATAGTTTTTACCGATGACAATGGAGCCTATAGCCTAAATCAGGACACGATGGTATCGTGTCCCTACCCAATCAATTCTCCCGTAGGGGTACGGCATTGCCGTACCCTTGGTTTAAGGCTACGCTCCTCAGAGAATTTGCTGGATTGAGGAACGAAACCCAGCCTACTCATGGACAGATTAAACCATTGCCAAGCCACTACAGAACAACTCCCCATATCCCAGACGTGCCATGGCACGTCTCTACACTGAATCCTGCTTTCGTTCAATAATTCCGCCGCCTAGCAGCATTTCCCCCTCATATAAGACGGCGGCTTGTCCGGGAGTAATGCTAAACTGCGGCTGATCAAAAATCAGTTTCATCCGATTCCCGTCTAGGGGAATGACTGTCACATCCACTGGATGACTGCGATACCGCACCTGCACCGACGCCTGAATCGGACGGGTTGGCGGATGAATCGATACCCAATTGACTCGCCCCACGGTACAATCAGGTTGAGTTGCACTAGCGCGATCGCCAACAATGACTCGATTCGCCCCAGCATCAATTGCCACCACGTATAACGGTTCCGGCGCAGCAATGCCGATTCCTTTGCGT
Source organism: Coleofasciculus sp. F4-SAH-05 (assembly GCF_040222985.1). Lineage (NCBI taxonomy): Bacteria > Bacillati > Cyanobacteriota > Cyanophyceae > Coleofasciculales > Coleofasciculaceae > Coleofasciculus > Coleofasciculus sp. F4-SAH-05. The sequence goes on along the minus strand of NZ_JAVKBY010000063.1, from coordinate 82,460 downwards.
TGTCCAATCGTGTAATGGTGAATTCCTTGATGCTGACCTAAGACTTTACCATTCGTATCTACAATATCTCCTGTGGTTTGGGAAATATACTGATCCAGAAACTTCCGCATTGAACCATGGGACTCAACCAAACACAAGTCCTGACTTTCTGGCTTCTGTGCCGTCTTTAACTGATACTCAGCCGCCAGTTGTCGCGTTTGCGTCTTCTGGAGTTCGCCCAAGGGAAATATTGAAGCGGCGAGTAAGTCTTGGGTTAAGTCGTACAGGAAATAAGACTGGTCTTTATTCGAGTCTATCGCCCGCAGCAACTGATAGCGATCGCTCTTAGCATCATAGCGAATCCGTGCATAGTGACCCGTGGCAATTTTATCAATGCCTAACGTCTCCCGCGCATAAGCGAGCATCGGACCAAATTTAACGGTTTTGTTGCACTGAGAACAAGGTAAGGGCGTGATGCCCGATTCATACCCCGAAACCAGATAATCGACGATATTTGCCTGAAAAACCTCACGACTATCCACAATATGATGAGGAATGCCCAGTTGCTCACAAATAAACGCCGCATCGACCATTCCCTCAGAACAACATTGACCCTTGCCTTTCATTAACCACAGGGTCAGACCAGCGACTTCATAGCCTTGATGATGTAGGGTAGCGGCGGCAACTGAACTATCAACTCCACCGGATAGACCGACGACGATTTTATTCATGACATCAATGGATAATCCTTTTGAAACATCAATTGTTGATCTAGGCTAACATCCCCATCGGCTATTTGGTTTGGGGGAACCTAATTCAGCTTTCACCGTTGTCGGTTGGGTTGACCTAGGAAAGCTAACAAAATTAAACCGGGTTGTGTTGTTCGGCTGGCATACCTGTAGTTCACTACAATACTAATCTTACCCTTCTACCATGGTTATCTTTGTTGCCTTGGGTCTCGTACCTCGACCCAACCTACTTGCTACCCTTTTAGCCTTCTACTGATTACTTTTTAATAACCCAATCTTAACTTTGTTTTATTGGCTTAACTTAATTTAAATCTATTGCCCAAAACTGTATAATTTAAATCCAAACTCTTGGCAAATCCGTGTTAAAATCCTAACTTTAACAGTTGCTATAGAGAAGAGAGAACCTTTATGGATTCATCGATGTATTCTATACAACAGTCATCTACGCAACTTGAGACATCTTACCCAGAGATAAAACAATTGAGTGTAAATGCGACGCTGCAAGAATTACCTCTCTATAATTTTCAATTTGAAGCGTCTCAACCTGGAGAGGAAGTGGCTGAGCTCTTCCAACAAAATCCTGTCTTGCCAGGAGTTATTTTAGTTGAACAGGGGAGATTTATGGGTATACTTTCGCGGCGACGGTTTCTGGAACAGATGAGCAGTCCCTATGGACTGGAACTCTTTTTGCGGCGACCACTCAAATCATTGTATCGTTTTGCCCAGACCGAGGTGTTAGTCTTAACCGGGGATACCCAAATTGTTACAGCAGCACGGCATTGTTTAGAACGTCCTTCAGCCTTACTCTATGAACCAATCGCTGTGGAGTTAACCACCCAAACCTACCGCCTATTGGACGCCTATCAATTATTAGTGGCTCAGTTGTATATTCACGAACTAGCCACCCGGTTACTCAAGCAGCTTTATCAGGAGTTAGAAGTCGCCAACCTGCAATTAGAGGAACTTGCAAAGTCGGATGGTTTAACCAGAGTTGCCAATCGGCGGCGATTTGATGACTATTTACAAACCTGCTGGCAACAACATTGTGTGGGAAACTCTTGGCTGTCGCTAATTATGTGCGATGTCGATTGTTTCAAATACTACAACGATACTTACGGTCATCAGGCGGGTGATGACTGTTTACGAGAAGTTGCATCGGCTATCCAGCGTCAAGTTAAGCGACCCGCAGATTTAGTAGCGCGTTATGGGGGTGAAGAATTTGTGGTCATTTTACCCCTGACTCCTCTCGATGGTGCAACTCAGGTGGCTCAAGCGATTGGAGAAGCGGTGCGGACTTTAAACATTCCTCATGCAACCTCTTTAGTGAGTCAACGGGTTACCTTGAGTATTGGTGTCGCTAGTACCATTCCTAATCCACGACAATCACCAACAACCTTGACCGCAGCCGCCGATGCTGCATTATATCAAGCTAAATCAGCCGGACGCGATCGCGTGGTTGTTCATACTCATTGGCATTAATTCTAACGGATAACTTCAACCGTCTCTAGTTTATACCAGGGATTCTCTACTTAAATTGGATCGATTTTCCGTGTTAGCTAAGTCTTTATTAAACTTTAATCGTTTCTTAAAACGATATTAACGTTTCAGGGCATCTTCATTTTCTACAATATTTTGTACAAACCAACTATTAAATCATTTTAAAAACCAAATGACAAATAGCTGAGTTGTGAGTTTATATACAAATTAGAGGTTTAATTTTATAGTTTTATGGTTTCTCTCCAAGACTTTCACCCCGAATTATGCGTTTTGCCCCAAGCCAAGACTGCTCATCTAACGTTGGATTCTACCATCCGAGAACTCAATCTTTATCACTTTCAGGTGGAATCAGTTCAACCCGGTAGAGACGTAGCTCAATCGTTTCAATTAAATCCGCTATTACCTGGAGTTATTCTAACCCAACATAGAAAACTTATCGGGATGATTTCCCGAAGGCAGTTTTTAGAACAAATGAGCAGTCCTTATGGATTAGAACTGTTCTTAAAACGTCCCCTGCACTCCTTATACCGCTTCGTCAGTGCAGATGTTTTAATCCTCACAGGAGATACAAAAATAGTTGATGCGGCTCGTCGTTCACTTCAGCGTACACCGAAATTCGTCTACGAACCAATTATTGTAGAACTCGAGTCAGGAACCTATCGCTTGCTAGACGTGCATCAATTACTCGTGGCTCAGTCGCAAATTCAGGAACTCACCACCCAGCTTTTGCACGAGCAAACTCAAGCTCAAATGATTCAAACAGAAAAAATGGCAAGTTTGGGGCAAATGGTTGCTGGGATTGCTCATGAAATTAAGAATCCAGTCGGGTGTATTAGCGGAAATTTTGAATTCTTAGACGATTATTGTGCCAAGTTAATTGAGCTATTAACTGCATACGCCGCAGAAGTTCCCCAACCATCAGAAGATTTAAGTCAACTCAAAGAAGATTATGAACTCGATTTTATCTTAGAGGATTTACCGAAAATCCTGAAAAGTATGAAATTAGGCTCAGAACGATTAACCAAAATTGTTGGTAGTCTACAAAGCTTCTCACATACGGATGAGTCAAGTCATCAGCCTGCGAATATTCATGAGTGCATTGAAAGTACATTAATTATTTTAAATAATCGACTTAAAAAAGGAATTAAAATCTTTAAAAATTATGCCGATTTGCCGCTAGTAAGTTGTTCATCCGGTCAGCTTAGTCAGGTTTTCATGAATCTAATTAGCAATGCCATTGATGCGCTGAATGAAAAGAAAGAAAAAGCAGGGAATGGCTCTGGCTCATGGCAGCCTCAGATTGAGATTAACACTCGCCTGGTTCAACAGGATAAAAGGGACTGGGTTTGGGTACAAATTAGTGATAATGGTTCAGGAATAGCACCCAATATTCAAGAGCGGATATTTGAGACATTTTTCACGACTAAGCCAGTCGGAAAAGGAACCGGGTTAGGGTTAGCAATTACTCATCAAATTGTAACTGAGAAACATGGCGGTAAGTTGTTAATGCATTCGCAGTTAGGGGAAGGTACAACCTTTGAAATTTTCTTGCCGTTAGAGTAGTCATTATATGAGCATCCGGCGCTTCCTGCACATTACCAAACCCTTGAATAATTTAGTCATTTATGTTTCCATAAATAGCCGCGTAGGGGCGACCCGCTGCACCAATAAACAACGGTATCTATTCAATTTGATCGGGTCGCCCTTTACTCAATCCTCTTCTGCCCTAATTTTTATGGAAAGTCTAGAAACCTGAGTCTGGGCGGGTTTAGTTACCGAAAAGATAGTAGTGAAACCCGCGCAACTCTTGTTTTAACTGTTGATACTGACGAGTCAGATTTTCCAGTTGTTGTTCGAGTTGCTCAGATTTAGGCTGTTGACACCGCAAATGCGATGGAATTTGAGATTCGGTGAGGGATTCGAGAATCTCAATCAAAATAGAGGCACGTTGGTAGGATGATTGAGTTGTACGTCGTGAGCCTTTTGCAGTAAACTCTTGGAAGACAGATTCACTCTATTGTAAAAAGAGCGCGATCGCTTCCTCCATCTGCTGAGGGTTAACATACCTCGCCTTAATCAAAATTTTCGCTAGCGCCGAGAAATAAATGGGTACAGACATGACAGTTGTTGCGATTGATTGTCATTTCAGTCGATGCACCAGATTTGCTGCTATATAGCAAATATTGTTATTGGTCATTGGTCATTTGTCATTCGTTTTCCCCATCTACCCTATCTCCCCCATCGCCCTGTCAGCCTCAATGATCAAATTAAATGCGTGACAGCTTACGCTTGTGTGGGATCATAGACAATGATGTCCCCTTGTCTTGTGGAAAGGTTAATCGATGAAACAGTTAATTCAGGGTCTGCATGAGTTCCAGACCAATTACTTTACAGCTCACCGGGAGCTATTTGAGTTACTTTCTCAAGGACAACATCCGCGAGTTCTGTTTATTACTTGCTCAGACTCTCGCATTGATCCCAATCTGATGACCCAAACCAAACCAGGTGAAATGTTTATTATCCGTAATGCGGGTAACATTATTCCCCCTTATGGGGCGACGAACGGCGGAGAAGGTGCAGCCGTTGAGTATGCTATTCATGCGTTAGGTATTGAAGATGTGATTGTTTGTGGTCATTCCCATTGCGGTGCGATGAAAGGATTGCTGAAACTCAGTAAGCTGGAAGAGGAAATGCCAATGGTTTACGAATGGCTCAAACACGCGGAAGCGACGCGGCGAATTATTAAGGAACATTATCAAAGCTACGAAGGGGAAGACCTGCTTAATGTGTCTATTCAAGAGAATGTTCTTAACCAATTAGAAAATTTACGCACGTATCCGGTAATTCAGTCTCGACTCAAAGCTGGGAAATTACAACTTCATGCTTGGGTGTATGAGATTGAATCGGGAGAAGTTATGGAATATAACCCAGTTCAAGGTCAGTTTGTACCTCCGAGAACTCAGTTTGCTAGAGCGACTTGGATTACGCCAGAACAGCAAGAGCGTATTTTTAAAGGGTCTTATTAATTGTCATTGGTCATTTGTCCTTTGTCATTCGTCATTGGTTATTTGTCCTTTGTCAGTGGGATATATTTTACCATTGACGCAGGCAAATCGTTTATTTTTAAGTGTTTCTGGTTGTTACAACCAGTCCCAATTTGATCAGGAAAAAGGACATGAAATCAGGTAGGGGCACGGCATTGCCGTGCCCTTAGGGTTTCTATAAATTGAATCCCCTCTTACTCAACAGCAAAAGGGGAAAGGTTTACATTCAACTTGTTTTCCCAGCGAGTGGGAACAGTTCGCTCAGGGAGCCTTACCGAGACTGGGTTTCAGCGTTCGACTGAGCGCTCACGCCGAAGTCCACCGAATCGACACCACTGATAAAATATACGCCATCTGCCCAAAAATTGAACCTAACACAGCCCGCAAACCCTATCCCCGTAAGTCATCGACACCACTCGACATAAAATATAGGGTTTCAGCGATTTGGCGACTGGTGTCGATTTGTCGATTTCACCGCTATCTTACAAGGTGTGATTCTAGTCTGATGAATCAATCAACGCTTTAATAACGCCGATTTTAGCTTGGGAGACTTTTGACCCTAAGCTGGGATTAGTTGAACCAATAAAATATTCTCCAGTTGGCAAATAATGCAATGCCAATTCCGGATAGGTAATAATTTCCCAATCTTTATAGATTTCGGTCTTTTCATGATTATGGCTGGGTCGATTGCTTTCATAACACCAGCCTGCTGCGAGTAATTTTTCAATTAAGGTTGACATGGAAAATCAGCTAATTAATTCTCGGATAGAAATTTCGGGAAGCTGTCATACATGGACATTGAGTATCGATGAATGATACTGACTTAGGATTGGTGGGCAATGCCCACCCTACGGTAGGGTTTAAATGCTCAACAGTTCCTACTAGCTTTTGGTAGATTTCCCTGTATTCGTTTCTACCCTAACATTCGTTATTCGTCATTTGTCATTCGTCATTCGTTTCCCCATCTCCCCCATCTCCCCCATCTCCCCCATCTTCCCCATCTTCCCCATCTTCCCCATCTTCCCCATCTTCCCCATCTCCCCCATCTTCCCCATCTCCCCCATCTTCCCCATCTCCCCCATCTTCCCCTAGACAACGGGCAGAAACTTTAAGAAACTTTACAATTGGGAGAGATGACACTATAGTCGGACTGCCATGCACCTAACCTACTTCGGCGCCAATAGCTGGCTACTCGAACTTGGGCAAAAACACATCCTGATTGATCCCTGGCTTGTGGATTCCTTAGTCTTTAGCAATCTTCCCTGGTTGTTCAAAGGCGACAAACCTCCAGCCTTGGATGCACTTCCTGATCAGATAGACTTGATTCTGTTGTCCCAGGGACTAGAGGATCACGCCCACAGACCCACTCTAGAAAAGCTGGATAAGACGATTCCCGTCGTGGGTTCAGAGAATGCCGCCACGGTGGTGAAAGAGTTGGGCTATACTCAGGTGACGGCGTTAGGCTTTGGTCAAACCTTCACCCTCGCTGACCAAATTGAAATCCGCGCCTTACCAGGGGCACCGATTGGTCCTTTTTTGCAGGAAAACGCCTATCTGATTAAACAGTTAGAGAGTGGCACCAGTCTCTATTATGAACCTCATGGGTATCCACCTGATCAGTTAAAAGACTATGCTCCCATCGATGTGGTGATTAGTCCCGTGGTGACGTTGGAATTGCCTTTGCTAGGACCGATTATCCAAGGTCATCGTACCGCACTGCAACTGGCACAATGGTTGCAACCCCAAGTGTTTCTACCCACAGCCGCCGGAGGTGGAGTTGAATATGAGGGAGTACTAGATTCCCTGTTGAATCAGGTTGGTAGTCTGGAGGAGTTGCGATCGCAACTGGCACAGCACAACCTATCCACTCAGGTGATTGATCCTCAGCCAAAAGAAGCGCTGGAACTTAACCTGACACCTCAAATGGCTTAGTATTTTGCATAGTCTTGTCCTGAGTTATAGGTTCAACTTAAGCAATCACCAATGACCAAGGACAAATGACCAAGGACAAATGACCAAGGAGATAAATCATGTTGGAACTGTATCAATTTGAGATGTCGCAGTTTTCGGAAAAAGTGCGGCTGATTCTAGATTACAAAGGGCTAGCCTATCGCAAAATTGAAGTCACTCCAGGAATCGGACAGCTAGACTTGTATCGCCTATCGGGTCAACGGCAAGTCCCGGTTCTCAAAGATGGAGATACCGTCATTGCTGATTCGACTGCGATCGCGATGTACTTAGATCGCAAGTATCCCGACAAGCCCCTAATTCCCACCGATCCTCACCAACGTGCCCAATGCTTGCTGATGGAAGAATGGGCGGATGAGTCCATTGGTGTCAAAAGTCGCAAAGTCTTCTATGGGGCATTAAGTCACAATTCCAGCTATCGTACATCAGTCTTACCCAACGATACGCCAGATTTTTTCAAAACCGTTCTGGGCGGTGTTCCCGCAGAAGTGTTTGAGGTTTTGGGGATTGGTTTCGGTTGCAGTGCAGACGCCCTCAAAGACGCCAGAGACAGCCTGAAGCAAGACTTAGAAGCCCTCAGCTTAATTTTGTCCGATCGCCCCTATCTGGTCACAGACAGTCCCTGTTTAGCTGATTTTGCCGTGGCTGGGGTGAGTTTACTGCTGAAATTTCCCGAAGGTTCCTATCTGGATTTGCCTGACTCCCTGAACGGGAAAGGTATTCCTGGTTTAGCCGATAGTAGCATGTATCAAACCTTCTTCGACTGGCGCGATCGCCTCTATGCTGAGTATCGCACGCCATTGACCACAACGGGAACCAGCGATTCGCAACCAACCTCTATTGAGATTGAGTGACATCCTCCCATCCCCAAACCCCTGTGTAAGATAAACGTCAGTGATTTAAGGGCATGGCACTACCATGCCCTTACTCAACGAACCAAAATCAAACAGCTACCGCAGTGGCTTTCAACTCAAAAATCTTCTCAATGACATCTTCAACCACCTTATCGGGTGTAGATGCTCCAGACGTTACACCGACAACAATTTCACCATCTGGAAGCCAATTTTCCGTCACCGTCATATCTTGATGCAGTACCTTGTGATCAATCCGATTCCCCGGACCAATTCGCTCAGCGCTATCGATGTGATAAGAGGGAATTTTCCGTTCAATGGCAATTTGTTGCAGTTGCGTTGTATTGGATGAATTAAAACCACCAATCACAACCATTAAATCTAACCGTTCTTCCACCAACTCCAACATCGCATCCTGCCGCTCTTGAGTGGCATCGCAGATGGTGTTAAAACTCTGGAAATGCTGATTTAGCTGAACCGGACCATATTTTTTCATCATCGTCCGCTCAAACAGCTTACCAATTTGCTCGGTTTCGCTTTTGAGCATGGTGGTTTGGTTAGCGATGCCAACATGCTCCAAATCCCGCTCTGGGTCAAATCCTTCGGACGTGGCGCGGCTGAATTTTGCCAAAAACTCGTCCCGATTGCCACCATTGAGGATATAGTCGGCGACATACTCGGCTTCTTGTAGATTCAGCACCACCAAATATTTCCCAGCAAAGGAACTGGTGGCGATGGTTTCTTCGTGCTTATATTTGCCGTGGATAATGGAGGTGCATTCTTTCTTCTTATGCTTCTCCACCGTATGCCACACTTTAGACACCCAAGGACAGGTGGTATCGACAATCTTACAGTTTTTATCATTGAGCAGTTGCATTTCCTGAACGCTGGCACCAAAGGCGGGTAAAATTACCACATCACCCGCACCAACGATGGAAAAGTCTTTTGTTCCGTCCTCAACGGGAACAAAGTTGACGTTCATATTCTGTAGGTGCTGGTTGACGGAGGGATTGTGAATAATTTCATTTGTCATCCAGATGCGCTCGGTAGGAAAATGTTGGCGAGTTTCATACGCCATAGCCACAGCGCGTTCCACACCCCAGCAAAAGCCAAATGCCTCTGCCAGGTGAATGGTCACATTTCCCCGTTTGAGTCGATAGTTATTATCGCGGATTTCTTGAATCAAGCTGCTTTGATATTCAGATTGAAGCTGAATCGCCACCTCAGCATCGTGACCAAATCCCTTACGGTGATAGTTTTCTGAACTATGGAGTGAACGTTTGAAGGCTTTTGTATCCATGAAACTTGTTTAGCAGATGAGTGTATACAATTCTTAATTCCTTTCGATCATAAAATGAATCCGGTGAGTCAGTTGTCATTTGTTATTCATCGTTCGTCATTGGTCAAGTCGGGGCGGGTTTAGTTATATCAGGGTGCAAAGCAAACGTTAGCAGTAAAACCCGCCCCTACAACAGACTTTCCATCTCCCCCATCTCCCCTATCTCCCCCATCTCCCCTATCTCCCCCAGCTTCCCCATCTCCCTCACCTTCCCCATCTCCCTTACCCCATCCCTCGTCACAAACCGCTATCGAGAACAAGTTGATCCGTAACTTGTAGGGCATAGTGCCAAATTAAGTAGCCTTGAGGATTTAGGTGCAAACCGTCGGTACTCAATTCCATGTTTAGATTGCCCTCAGTATCGGCGAATAGGGGATAGAGATCCAGGTAAATGGCATCTTCTGACTCCGCGATCGCTTGCAATCGCTGATTAATCTCTAAAATACGACTGTTGGGGATTTCCAAGAGGCGATCGCGCCCTTCCCAGGTGGCGTTTTCCCCACTATGGGGCAAAATCGATTGGACAATAATTTTGGCTTGGGGATGATTGCGCCGTAGGTAGCGAATAATCAGCCGTTGGTTGGCTAAAATCGTCTCATCTGTGACGCCTCGAATGATGTCGTTGATGCCAATCATCAAAAAGATGATATCCGGCTGGGTTTGATCCAACACATCCAAGCGATTCAGCAATCCGGCTGTCGTTTCGCCAGAAATTCCCTGGTTCAGCCAAGTTCGTTGGCTGGGTAGCATTTCATTGGGAAACCAGAGACTGATGGAATCTCCCAGGAGTATGGCTAAATCCTCTGGCTTCTGCTCCACCATCACCTCAGCTTCTTGCTCCAGCAGCGCCACCCACTGCTGGTAATTGAACTGGTGGCGGGGTCCGAGTTCGGGTACAGGGGTAGGAGTTGCTTCTGGAGTTGCATCAGTGGCTAGAGACTGGCTAACCGCAGAAGGGATAGCTCCTTGGTATTGGCGCAGCACTACCCCCGCGATCGCTAGCACCAGTAAGCCATTGACAGCGAGGGAGAAAACCGCCCAAATTGGAAAGCTTTTCGAGGTTGTGGACACTTGTCTAGATTCAGCATCGGCTCTCTCATCAGATTGTAGTCCTATTCCACTTTTGCCGATCACAAAAACCATGACAAAGGGGCAATTCATGAATTGCCCCTACAGGATGGTATTGATCAATTAACTAGCGTCCCGAACCTGAAGCGCTCCAATTAAACTTCCGATCCGCGAGGAATGTCAGCTGTACTACCACTGACGCTACCAAAAGAGCTACTGGTCAACACATCCGATTCCTTAACAAATCCACTGTAGGCTTCCATCCCGTGTTCACTGATATCCAAGCCGTGGATTTCTTCTTCGGCGTGTACTCGGAGTCCCAAAGTCGCTTTCAGGGCTAGCCAAACAACGGAACTAAACACAACGGTGAAACCGCCTACACAGAGGATACCCAGGAGTTGAACACCCAGTTGATTTGCACCACCACCGACGAAAAGACCTCCATCTATGTCAAATAAACCAACGGCAATGGTTCCCCAAATCCCATTCACTAAGTGAACGGAAATTGCACCTACGGGGTCATCAATATGGATATTGTCAAAGAAGGACACTGCAAAAACTACGATAATCCCCGCAATCAAACCAATGATGATCGCTGACAGATAGCTGACATTGTTACAGGGGGCGGTGATTGCCACTAAGCCGGCTAAGATACCGTTGATAATCATCGAAAGGTCAGGTTTACCGTCTTTTGTCCAAGAGGTAATCGTGGCAGAAATACCGCCAGCCGCCGCAGCGAGGTTAGTTGTTACAGCAATATACGGCACATTTTCATTCGCTGCTAGTTCGGAGCCAGGATTAAACCCAAACCAGCCGATCCACAGAATCAAGCATCCCAGTGTAGCAATACTCATATTGTGACCGGGAATGGCATTGATTTGACCGTCTCTATATTTCCCTTCACGGGGTCCGAGAAAAGCAGCTCCCATTAGTGCAGCCCAACCACCTACTGAGTGAACTACAGTTGAGCCAGCAAAGTCGGAAAAGCCCATTTCTCCTAGCCAGCCACCACCCCAGATCCAATGTCCGGTAGTGGGGTAGGAGATTCCGGTGATCAGAAGACTGAAAATCAGAAAGTCAAGAAACCTAATCCGTTCAGCAACCGCACCGGAAACAATAGTAGCAGCGGTGCCAGCGAAGGCAGCTTGGAACAGGAAATATACAGATATGGGTAAGCCTGTAGGAAATGGATCAAGTCCATAAGTACCCGGATCGGTGCTACTTAAGAAAAATCCACCTAAACCAAGAAATCCACCTCCTGCACCAAACATGAACGAAAACCCAATCGCCCAAAATGCAATGGTTGCTAGGGCAAAGACAATCAGGTTTTTGGCGAGAATATTAACCGCATTTTTCTGACGACAGAATCCGGTTTCTAGCATCCCGAATCCGGCATTCATGAAGATGACTAAAATCGCAGCAATTAACACCCAGATGGCGTTTAAGGTTCCCTGGAGTTGGGCAACGGCATCCGCATCAACGGTGTCAGATTGGGCAACGGCTGCTGTATTCCAAACCACGACAATAATTGCTGTTAGCGGAATACAAGCAAGCCAGTAGGGAGAAAAGGATCTGGCTATGGTTTTCAATGGGTCAAAATAGGGAGAATCCAAAAAGGAGGGGGAAACACCGGGTAAATCAACTTGTCTAGTTTTTGGGGGAGACTTTTTTCGGTCGAAAGTTTTCTCGAATGTTCGTCTAGACATCATTTTAGTTAAGTAAGTGGGTAGTTTGGCGAACTCCGTACCTCCGTTCGCCCCGCATCTCATCAGAGCGCACAAGGCGACGGGGTTTTCTCGGCGATTCAATAAAGTCATTGGAAGTCGGACTTAGAAGAGGGGTAAGTACCTAAGTATGACAGAACTCTGTGCCTATTTTCTTTGGTTTACGTGACAGCTTATAACATTGCTGCCTGATTAAGGAATCGGGAGTTTGGTTAGTGAGCTTGTCTACGTTAAACAAAACACTACAAATAAGTTGCCAGATAGTCAAGAGCCTCTATTGTTCACAATAACTGAGTTCATTAATCTGTACGAAATTCCCAAATATTCGATTTTTTGACTCGATATTTCTGTAACAAAATATACCTTTTTGCCGGGAGAGTCTTTAAAAATTATTGCAGTCGCCACTGAGCTAGGAGCTTTTGTCATCAAGACTTGGGTCAACCCGTCACCAGCTTGGTAGCCTGAGTTGACTATTTGCGCTGAGAGCGCGAACTGACTTTTTGATTGTGCTTAAGCCTGTTTATTTGACAAGAATTAAGATTCGAGTAAAGATGAGAGATTCTCTCTCTCAAATACGTTCTTAATTAAGAAAAATTTCTTGGACGAATGACATAAGACGAATGATGAATGACGATCACCACCGTTAACGTTAACTATCCCTACCTACTTACTTTTGCATTTGTGACAGGTATTGCTGATACCCTAACTTGTCTAGTGCTGCTTGTTTATCCATAACGGATTGGGTTAAACTCTGGCGATACTGTTGCACTCGTTCCAGTAATTTAGGTTGCCCAGATGCCAAAATCTGCACAGCTAACAACCCAGCATTTTTAGCATTGCCAATGGCTACCGTTGCGACAGGGATTCCGGCTGGCATTTGCACAATCGAGTAGAGAGAATCCACCCCTTGTAAATGGCGGCTGGTAACTGGAACGCCGATGACGGGTAGGGGGGTCAGAGACGCTACCATACCGGGTAGATGAGCCGCTCCTCCAGCTCCGGCGATAATTACCTTGAGTCCACGCTGATGAGCGGTTTGGGCATAGTCTACCATGCGTTGAGGCGTTCGGTGCGCGGAAACGATCGCGACTTCACAGGAAACATCGAACTCTTCACAAATTGCGATCGCACCCTGCATCGTGGGCAAGTCGGAATCGCTACCCATGATAATACCAATTTGTCCTTGGTCATTGGTCATTGGTCCTTTGTCCTTTGTCCTTTGTCATTGGTCATTCTTTAAAAACCCTTCTGCCTCCTGCCTTCTGCCTTCTGCCTTCTGCCTTCTGCCTCCTGCCTCCTGCCTTCTGCTATAACACAATGACATAGGATTAATGATAAAGAACATGATTATTATTAATGCACGAGTGCCAGGTTATCAAGGATTGCAACAAGTCAGGGTTGATGCTGAGGGAAAAATTTCCGCGATCGCACCCATGGCTGATCTGGCTCAAAATGGCGCTAATATCGATGTTACAGGCGATCGGCTCTCCTTAGCTGGGGTCGATTTACAGATTAATGGGGCGCTGGGTTTGGCGTTTCCGGATTTAACTCTGGGGGATAGCCAGAAATTACAACAGATTTGCCAATTTCTAGGGAATCAGGGGATTGATGGCTTTTTACCCACCTTGGTAACCACCTCGATTGAGAAAATTCAACAATCCCTGGCGGTGATTGCAGATTTTTTAACCACCGCTTCCGATCAGGCAGGCATGGCGCAAATCTTGGGGGTGCATTTAGAGGGACCTTTTCTACATCCTCAGAAGCGAGGAGCGCATCCTCAGGAATATTTATTACCATTAAATTTAGAAAATGTCAAGCAAGTTTTGGGGGATTATGGCAAACTGGTTAAAGTGATGACCCTAGCGCCGGAATTAGACGAGACAGGTGAGGCAATTAGTTATTTGCGTTCATTAGGAATTACCGTAAGTTTAGGTCATTCCCAAGCAACGGCGGCTGAAGCGGAGGAAGCCTTTGCCTTAGGTGCTTCAATGGTGACTCACGCTTTTAATGCGATGCCGGGATTACACCATCGGCAACCCGGATTACTGGGTGCAGCCATCACTCATCCTCAAGTGCGCTCTGGGGTGATTGCCGATGGACAACACGTTTGTCCGACAATGTTACAGATTCTACTGCAAGCGAGTGGGTATGAGGCAGGATTATTTCTCGTCAGTGATGCATTAGCGCCGTTAGGATTAGGCGATGGGATTTATCCTTGGGATGAGCGTCAGATTGAAGTGAAACAGGGTACAGCACGGTTAGCGGATGGCACATTAGCGGGAACCACCTTACCGTTATTAGTGGGAGTGCAGAATTTGGTAGAGTGGGGACTGTGTGAAATCGAGAGTGCGATCGCCTTAGCAACGGAGTCCCCTCGACACGCGATCGGTTTACCAGGAATTGGGGTAGGACAACCTGCTAATTTGTTGCGTTGGCATTGGCATGAGGACACATCAAAATTGAGTTGGCAGCGTTTACAATTCAATAGGTGTTAGGTTTACATTCTATTTCCATTTTATGAGAACATTACGTTAATCAAATGTCTCATCATGTTTTAGAACTTCTCTGCCTTTTGCCCTCTGGCTGATGTTTCTTGAGAAAGACATGATGGCAGTAACCCCCCTAGCTCATGGTAAAGTAATTAATCGTCCTAACTCCTCCATCCAACCTGACTCTATGAACACCGTTGATGATAAAACCGTAGTTAAAGACTATTTCAACGCCACCGGATTTGACCGTTGGCGGCGAATTTATGGCGAGGGCGAGGTCAATAAAGTCCAACTGGATATCCGTAACGGACACCAGCAAACCGTCGATACTGTCCTAAGCTGGCTCAAGGCTGATGGCAATTTAGCCGAGTTATCCATCTGTGACGCTGGTTGCGGTGTGGGAAGTCTCAGCATTCCCCTAGCTGAAGCAGGTGCGAAAGTCTTTGCCAGTGATATCTCAGAAAAAATGGTCGGTGAAGCCAAAGACAAAGCAGGCGCTAGCTTGGATAATACTGACAATCTTAGCTTTGCCGTACAGGATTTGGAAGACTTGAGCGGGAGTTATCACACGGTTATTTGTCTGGATGTGCTGATTCATTATCCCCAAGATAAAGCTGATCAGATGATCTCCCATCTTGCTTGTCTAGCCGAGTCGCGCTTAATTCTTAGCTTTGCTCCCAAAAACTTTGTATACAGTTTGCTCAAAAAAATTGGCGAGTTATTTCCCGGTCCTTCTAAAACCACTCGTGCCTATCTACACCGTAGAACTGATATTATCAAAATATTGGAGCGTAACGGCTTTTCCATTCAACGCACGGAAATGACTAGTACCCAGTTTTACTTTTCTTACCTCTTAGAAGCAACGCGAAATTCAGATTAAGCGACCTGTAGGAGTACAATATTTCGTGCAATAGATTGGGTTCGTAGTGAGGGCTTTAGCCCTGTCCAGCTAGACGTTAGAGAACTAAAGTTCTCACTACAAACTATTTTCAAGCAAACAAATCCGGATATTGTTCCTTAGCCCACATCGGTAAACCGGCGGCTGGATTTTCAAGCTGGCGATTTAGTAGCTCGATAATATTGGGCATCTTACTTAACAAGTCAAAAACTACAATATTGCAATCCAATCCCTTAGAATCGGTGAATCCTCTAACATTTTTATCCAGTTCCAGATAGAACTTGGGATTCAATTCACTCCCAAACCCGATAATCACAATTTTTAGTTCATCCTGACTTTTCAATCTGGCACTGGTGGTCTGAATCAAGTTCAAAAACTTATCTCGGTCATCAAACTGACCATCTGTGTAAATGATAATAAACGCTTCCCGATTCGCCTCACGATTAGCAAACCATTGATTAATCACTTGCTCAAGGGTTGGCGTTATAAACGTGCTACTATCGGGTTGATTTTCATCAAAGACACTAGGAACCTGAGCCGTATCTTCAATGTAGATTATTTTGTCACAGGGGCGATTAGGACTAAAAAAGGTTAGGGCAATTTCCTCACAAACCTTGTCCTCATCCAGACTGGTTTCATTGAGAATGCGATAGACGTGTCCTTCAATGACTTCTGGTAAAACTTTCCAGCGAATATTATTATTAAATTCTGGATCTCGTCTCACCATTGACCCACTTTGGTCGATGAGCATGAAAACATCTCGGTTAAAAAGTTTTTTACTTGGCATAGAATCCCCTTTTTGAATAACACCCTGATTTTGGGTTTCAATAATCGTTGCTTGATGCACAATAGGTGGAGCGCTCGGCGTCGTAGCCCTTGTTTTGTTGGGGCATTTTGCCGAGAGACCCGATACCAATAGTTTAAGGGTTTTTGCTACCCAATTATAAATAGACATCTAAAGTCCCTACAGTCCGCAGGTTGAGCCAGATGGGATTAAGAATTGTTAAGTGTACTCTAGATATCACATATAACCTATAGCCTTTTGATACAAAATCCGGGGAACGCCACCCCCTTTTTGGGTAAATCGCCAAAACCCTGTAGAGACTAGACATGCCTAGTCTCTACAATCTGGACATAACAGGGTTAGGTATGCCGGATTTGGTATGATTTGAGATGTGAAACTCACGATGGTAGACAAAGGCAACAGGCTACAGGGACAACCAAAAAGGGATTGGAGATGACATCTCGAATCCCTAGAATTCCTTTAGTTTTATTCTAATAGTGGAGTTAACGAATGATTTGTTCAGGAGCTAAAGTTTTAAGCTCGTCGTAGCTGTTGAACCAATTTAGACATCAGACTTTTTGTTGCGTTTGCGTAAGCCTAAAGCACCTGCCATAGCCAAGGCGCCTAAACCCAAGACGGTTCCTGGTTCGGGTACAGTTTCTAACTGGAAGTCAACGCCGTCACCTGTGCCTGCCGTATCTTTACCCAACTTTAAGGTAATGAAGCTAACATCTTGCCAAGTTTGGGTATAGATATTTCCATCTTCTCCTGCGGGAACAGGATTTTCGCCGAAGAGCAACGTTCCGTCTGTGTCAGCATCAGCGAAGAATGGAAGAACACCAGTTGTGTCAGAAGACTCGGTATCGAAATATCGAACAGTTAGTTGGGGAATAATTTCAGTGAACACAAACTTGAACGTACCGACTTCTAGTTGCCCATTTTCTTCCTCTACTTCCGAGGGACGATACCAAAATCCTGGAGGAACTGTACCCACGTCTCCGGCTTGGAGCTGGACAATGCCATAGTCATTAGCAGTGGAGAGGTCATCAACAAATAGACGGCTAAATGTGCCGTCTGGATTCGCTAAACTCTCTACACTTGCGATTAGCTCAGGAAGCGTAACCGCTGGACCAACTAGACCCGAAGGGGTAAAATCACCAATATTCACAAGCTCAACTTCGCCTTCCTGTAGAGGAACCAAGGAAGAAGCAGAAGCCGAAGGAGACACAAGTCCTACAGTTACTGTAGATGCGGCAATCAGCGAGGCAACGGTAGCACAATTGCCCAAAAGAGTTGAAATAGATTTCATGAAGTTATTTCCTGAAAAAAAAGTAGATTAACCCAATGCTAGGGCTTGATGATGACTGATTAGGGTCAGCAATTTACCCATAATTAAGCCCATTTAGATCCATGAATGCCTCTGCTATAAGAGAATAGATTATTGCTTTTTTATTCTCTATCAATTGCTGGTTAGCAAATCAAGCTATGGGCAATTTATAGATGGAAAATGTTGCTTTTAGCACCCATGATTTTTTTGCCTAAACAAATAGTAGCGTTAAACTTGGTGTTTTTCTATAAAGTTTTGATAAAATTTAGCGAATTTTTATGAAGTTAATGTAAATCTTGTGTTAATTTTCCGCTCAGGGTGTCTAATCTCGTTGATGACAGCCGCAATAACTCCACAAACTTACTTTTATCCCCCCCCAGTGTTCCTCTTCCTGAAGCTTTAACAGAGGGAATCACAAAGTAACCCCCTTTTGCTACGGCGATTAAAATCGCGGAACCACACAAACAAAGTCCGACGAGAGCGGACTTGGATTATAAAGGGGGTGGCTAACCCGGATTGGGTATAGTCTATCGAGTAATGGTTGTTGGTGGTGAAAAAAAGAGTAGAGACGCGACAGGTCACGTCTCTCGATAAAATGAGGTATTTTGTAACTTATATTACTGTTTTTTGCCAAAGATGTAGTAATAGAGAGGATGACCGCTCTAACACAATCCGGATTCAGGTGCTAAAGGCTGAGAACTTCAGCACCTGTTGAACCAATTTAGACATCAGACTTTTTGTTGCGCTTGCGTAAGCCTAAAGCACCTGCCATAGCCAAGGCGCCTAAACCCAAGACGGTTCCTGGTTCGGGTACAGTTTCTAACTGGAAGTCAACGCCGTCACCTGTGCCTGCCGTATCTTTACCCAACTTTAAGGTAATTTCGCTAACATCTTTCCAGGTTTGGTAATAAAGGTTACCATCTTCTCCGAGGGGAACGGGATTGTCGCCGGAGATCAACATTCCATCCGTTAAAGCTTCAGCGAAGAAATTAGGAACGCCAGTTGTGCCAGAAGTCTCGGTGTCGAAATACTTAATGGTTAGTTCCGGGATTAGCTTGGTAAACTTAAATTCGTAAGTCCCAACTTCTAATTGTCCCTGTTCTTCTCCAACAGAACCATCAGCATTTGTTTCGGAGGGACGGAACCACGCTCCTGATGGGGTCGTACCGCGATCCTTTGCCTTCAGGTCTGCTATACCTAGAGTACCACCATCATAAACTGTTTCGTTTCCTAGGATATCAATAAATAAACGACTCTTCGTCCCACTACTGTCATCTACTAAGCTCTCTATACTTGCTATCCAAGGAAGAAAACTAGGATCTATACATTTGGTAGCATCAAGGCAACCACTTTCACTGCCTGTAACACCCACATTAATTTCCGTTTCCAGATCTTGCGGAGGAAGCAATTCAATCGCAGAAGCTGAAGGAGCCATGAGACCTGCCGTTACTGTAGAGGCAGCAATTAGCGAGGCGACGGTAGCGGAATGGCGGAAAAGAGTTGAGAGAGATTTCATGATGTTATTTCCTGATATAAGTAGATTGACCTAGTTTCTAGCGATACTTAAACAGACCGGGTTGGTTGTTTATTCACTAACTAAATAATAACCCTATCTGAGCCGTTGTCTATAAAGTTTCAATAAATTTAGTGTGAAGCTGGCGTAAAGACTTGGTGAAGAATGCCTTAAACACACTCAACTCATATAGCGTTTTCATTTGAGATGTAAACAAGCAACCCTTCCCAAATAAGGCTTTCAGTGCTTTGGCTATACACAAATCATCTGTAAACACTATACGTAAGTTGCAGTCTACAGTCTAATGTAGAATCCGTTATGCTGAGCGGAGCGCTTCGCTCAGAGCGGCACTACACAACGCAACTTTATATCAGTCAGTATATAAATATACGATCGCATTCTTTTACAATCCTTTACAAATAAATGTTTATATGTTGCATTTTTTTACATTAATCAATAATAATAGAATTTTGAGAATTTATTGGGTATAATACTAACTCATTTGTATATTTACAGACAGACAGTAAGCAAATTATCAAAATCAATTAACTCTAAGAATATTTGACTAGGTAAAATTTACTTTTCATTTAACTAATGAGAGAATAATAAATAATTGATATTTGCTTACCATGAAAAATCAAATTAAAGTTTTACTTTTAATAGAGCAATGTAATCCAGCTTGGCAGTCTGTCCCGTTGGAAGGTTATAACTATTTTCAAGAAATTAGCAAATTAGTTGATGTAACCCTAGTAACCCATGATAGAAATGAAGAACATTTTAAACAAATGTCCGCTCACAATAACGTCATTTATATACGCGAAATGAAGTTATTAAAGTCCTACTATAGTCTGGTAGAAAACTTAGTCTATAAGACTAAAGTCAATTGGCCCCTATACAATAGTTTAATTTATCCAATTTATGCAGAGTTTAATTCCAAAGTGTATCGTCAGTTTAAAGCAAAAATACTCAACGGTGATTACGATATTGTACATGCGATAACCCCAATGATACCTAGGTATCCCTACAAAATAGTTAAAGTATGTCACTCTACTCCCTTTCTACTTGGACCTGTCAATGGGGGTATTCCTTTTCCCCCAGGATTTAGGGAAAAAGCTAGAGAAGAATTTGCTTACCTAAATATATTGAAGGTGATAGGTCGATTTTTAATTCCTGGCTATAGAGAAACCTATAAAAAAGCAGACAGAATATTAGCAGGATCAACGTATACATTAAATCTGTTAAAACGTTTATTTAATCTCCCCGATTCTCGAATTAGCTTATTTTTTGAAAATGGAATTGACTCCAATTTTGTATTGACACAAAAGCCGCCCAAACGAGACTCTAAAGTTCATTTGCTTTTTGTCGGTAGATTAGTCCCTTACAAATGTGCAGATATTGTCATTAAATCTCTGAGCCGATTAAATCAAACTATTCAAAATAAAATTGACTTGACTATTGTCGGAGATGGTTCAGAAAAAGTTTTACTGGAAAAACTTGTACAGAAACTGGGGTTAAGGGATATTGTTAAATTTACGGGTTGGGTGCCTCAATCCCAAACCCTTGAGTATTATCGACAAGCTAATATTTTTTGCTTTCCCTCTATCCGAGAATTTGGAGGTGCTGTTGTCCTAGAAGCTATGGCAAATGGGCTGCCTTGCATTGTCGCCAATTATGGTGGTATTGGTGAATATGTCACTGAAGAAACAGGGTTCAAAATCGAGCCAATTTCGCCTGAGTATTTGACCCAGGAGCTAACTCATAAAATTCAAATCTTAGTTGAAGATGATCAACTCCGAGAATCTATGTCAGTTAAGTCGATTGAGCGAGCTAGACAGTTTACCTGGGAACGTAAAGCCATTGAGATAGTCGAAATTTATGAACAAATGATTAGTGAGAAAAGGAGCCGGGATAAATAATGCAGATAAAGTTATGATTTGTGTTTAGTTATCTAAGCAAACTTTAAGTTGAATGGCACTGAAATATAGCCTTGTGAGTCGCCAAAACCTTTGATATGCCGTAGGGTGGGCATTGCCCACCAGACTTAAGTCAGTGATATTCAAGTTTAAGTTTGATTTATAGGTAGTAAATATTCGGATAAAAATTATGCTAAGCTGGTCAGCTATTATTCCCACTTTAAATAGAGGAGCAATTTTAGAGCGCTCTTTGCCGACAATCGTTGCTCAAACTCGTCCTCCAAAACAAATCATCGTTGTTGATGCGAGCGATGAGTGGGAGTTGTCTAAAACTCGCATTCTTAATTCCCTGCCTCTAACCGCTAAGTCTATTGAGTTAATTTATGTAGGCTCGGATAAAAAATCCCTAACTTATCAGCAAAACATTGGGCTAAATTTCTGCGATAGCGATGTCGTATTTTATCTAGACGATGATTCTTTTATGTACATTGATTGTGCGGAAGAAATCATGGAAGTTTATGAGCAAGATGAGGAAGATTTAGTGGGTGGAGTGATGGCGTTAATGGTTCCTCAGCCACCGTCCACCAGTAAAAATGATCAGAAAAACAGCCCATCTGATAATCCGGTTCAAACTAACAAGCAACCCAACCAATTAAATTTATGGGATCATTTCCTTAAACCATTCCATAAGCTTTGGCATATACAAAACCTCTTTATCCCTTATGACGGAACCTATCATCGCTATGACATTTCTGAATTAGCAAAGAAAACCTCAATTAATAATGTGGTGCTGTTTCATGGCTGTCGGATGACATTTCGGACGTCAGCACTGAAAGAAATTGGCGGATTTGAGGAATTAATTAGTCGTACAGTTAATGATTTGGATGTTAGCTATCGTGTATCTCGAACCTCGGCTCTTGTCTTAGCTCGTCGAGCCAAACTTTTTCACGAACAGACAGCGGTTTCCCGAATTCATCGGTATAAAAATTCTGTGCTGGTTGTTTTAAATCCGATTGCTTTATTTTTGGCGCACCGAACAGTAAAGCATAGGGTCAATATCTTGGTCGTCCGATTTGCACTCAGCCGCGCTTTGCTAGAATTTCTGCGAGATTGTGCTAATCCGAATCGAGGGTTTCCTCATGCACGCGGCGCATGGTTAGCTGTAAAATTAGTACCTAAGCTGATGCAGATGGATAAGCAGCAATTAAGAGAGTGGTATCCGCGTTTTCAAGCGGAATTGCTTAATAAAGAAAATGATTCAAAGTTATTCTCATGACTTTTGATATTTAGTTGAATGACACTAACTTCAGGGGGATGGCATTGATTTAAGGCTGGTGGGCAGTGCCCACCCTACGGTATATCAAGGGTTTTGGTGATTACAAAATGCTTATTGCAGTGCCATTGGGCTTAAGGGTTTGTCGTGGGCGATGGGAGCGATGGAGTCGAAGACAGCGCAACTACGAACCTTTTTGAGGTTATGATTTACCGTTTAGAGTCTCTATGGGAGTAGGACATAGTTCGGTGATGGCATCATACAAGACTTTGGCACTACGTTTGGCTTGAAACTGTTGAGTTATTTTTTCTCGTGCGGCTTGACCTAAATGTATAGATAGTTCAGGATTGTGTAATAATTGGCAGATAGCATCGGCAAGTTGGGTGGGAGCTTGGGGTTCTACCAGTAGCCCATTGACTTCTGCTTCCACAAGTTCTTTAACGCCACCAGAACCTGTGACAACAATGGGTAACTCCATCGCCATGGCTTCCATAATTGCGACACCTAAGGGTTCACGCAGACTGGCAAGAGCAAAGATGTGAGCTTCTTCTAAACAGGCTTTAACTGTATCTTCTGAAACAGCGCCTAACAGAGAAACGGAGTCGGTTAAACCTAGGGTTTGAATCAGGGTTTCTAACTCCTTTCGATATCCGTTTCCACCTTGTTCATCTTCTCCAGCAATTTTTAATTCGGCATTGATTCCTTGTTTTCTCAGGATATCTACAGCCGCAATTAAATCGACATACCCTTTGCAAAAATTGAGACGCCCACAGCTAAAAATCCGGCAAACACTATTTCCCCGCCAGGGAGAGTAGGAGCTAGTTCGGGTAAACACATCTAAATCAACGCCCATTGGGGCAACTTTTATCGTTTTCGGGAGATAACCTGCCAAAGAGTTTTGGACTTCTTCATATAGCTGTTGGGTAATCACCATTCCAAATGTGGCGTGCTGCCATTTTTGATCTTGATTGGGTCCGTAGTCTTTCAGGGGACTATGAAGTGTGAGGCTATAGGAAAGTTTTGAAATTAAAGCCGCAAACATGGCAATATTTGCCGCATCTGCACAGGAGTGGACATGCAAATGCTGCCAATTGCGGCGTCTGGCTAAGTTGGATACTTCCGCCCCAACTAAGGCTAAAGCACACAGTCGCAACCTCTGAAATAGTGAAACGTTTTTAGCGGTTAAGATTGCTTGCAAGCAACGGAACCAACCGGGAATACCACAGCGTAGTAGTTCGATAAGAATACCTAATAAGTTTGGTCTGGGAGGAAAGAGATAAGTGGTGCATTGTTGTGCTTCTTGAACCCAGGTATGAGACATGAGTTTTGAGAGGGGACGCCGCGTGGAGACGATATCAATATCGATACCCATACTTGTCAGGGCGTTCATTTCTCGCCACCAGAAAATGTGGGTTTGTCCGGGAAATTCGGGAAGCAGGTAACCAATACTCCGATTCATATTCGTTTTGAGTGATGAGTTGTGTGTAGGGGCGGGTTTCACTATTTGAGCATGAGGACAAGGAAACAGGAAATAGGGAATATCCAATTTAAATACATATCAGCTTACCTTACCCAGATGCAATTAAATCCACCCCGACTAAGTATCTTTTTGGCTAGAGAGTAGTTTTACGAGGGATGCTAACCAATAGGAGAGAATCGATATCAATACCATAAGCCAAATTAGGGGATTCTTAGATGGGATTCCTTCCTGAAAATTAGCAGGTAAAAACCAGGATTTAGGGGAGAACTCCTGCCAACTCTCGCCCTCGACTAGCGTTGATAAACTGCGCCACACACCAGCCTCTTGCAGCGCTTCTGGCTTCTTAATTCCGGTAACGACGATGAGAATACCGGGAGTTGGTGGTAAATGACAGGTTTGTAGTTCTTCGGCTAATTCATGTCTCAGTGTCGCAATATTCCGTCCAATTTTTGGGGTGAGCGTCGGTGGTTGACTGGACAGTTGCTGGGGATTTCGTACCATGGTAACCAATTGCTGCATCTTTGGTAATGATACCTGAAAACCATAATCACCCCCTAAACCTACCACTTGATTGAGTTGTTCCACGAGGCGGTGATAGTCTTCGTCAATTAATGCAGATGCGGCTAAACTTCGCAGCAGGGGTTCGTCAGCCGTTGCACCCACCCAAGCCATGGCGATGCGGATTTGGCGGTCTAGAAAATCGACTCGTCCTTTGGGTTCAAGCCCTGTCAGTAGCAGCAGCAACTGGTTATCCACTAATCGTTCTAACACAACCGTTGGTGTTTCGCGATCGATTAAATGGGGTACTGTTAATCCAATGGGGGGTAATTTGGGTTGAATTGACCCATCGTGACTAACCTGTAGCCAACGATAATCATAATCTTGTTCAAAGCCGCGACTCTGGATATAGATATCCATCAGTTAATCCCTATTTGTAAAATAGTTTTGATTTATTTATATAGACAAATGACGAATATTACAGTGTTAATAGTGATTTACCTTGGAGAACAGCAAATCCTCCGTTTGTTTTGCACCCTTGAGCAAACTGCTCTACCGCTTGCTTGAGTTGAGCATCAGGGTTGAACAATTCCCGCACGACGTTAAACATTGACCAATTTCGATTTTGAATATAGACTTTTAACAAAAATCGCAATAAATACCGCAGCAACTGTTCGCTATCTTGGGGACTATATTTGGCATCAAAACTCGTCTTGCGAAAATAAAAGCGGGGTTGATTCAAATTTTCGACCTCGATTTTGAGGAATACTACACAGCCAACAGTTTGTACCGGAGTTGTGACGACGGCAATTTTATCGGCTCGTCTTGGCTCTTGAAAAAATTTCAGTAACGGTGCATATTTTTCTTGAATCTGTTTGATCAGATTGTTGGCAGATACTTCATCTTGCATATAGGTTTCACACTTTACAGGAGCCAAAATGACCAACTTGGGTTCGTCTAACTTTTGGTAGGCTGTTTTAAACAATGCCATAATCTCATCGGGCTTATTTCTCACTTCATGCCATCTGCCATTCAGTTCCATCAATGCTGGCGTATCAATTGCCACGATAACTGCGGCACATTCCCGCAACATCTTCTGCACAAATCGCCTTCCCGCTACATCACTGGGTAAAATATAGCCGCCGGGATAATCTCGAAACTGTAGCCGCAGGTCATCTTTTTTGTCATTTAAGCCTAAATCAAAACGGTAAGAGGGTAAGGATTCGGGTCCAGCGACGGCTAGGGTGCCGCGAATCCCTTTGGTGCGTTCATCAGCCTTAAATTCGTAGGTTAAACTTTTGAGTTGAGCCAGATACCGTTCTAGGATAGCTGCTGTTTCGATATCGGGTTTTAAGTGTAGATTGGCTTGACGACTGGTTGCTTCAAATTGTTCATACATTGAGGTTAATAATGTCGTCTTTCCGACACCACTCGCACCAAGCAGGGTTATATTGAGTTCTTTAGGCATCTTTCTCCATCCTTTGGGTAGAGACGCGCCATAACACGTCTGTAGGGGCGGGTTTAGGGATTACTATTGATTGTTTTTTTAACTTTTATACAAAACCTGCCTTTAATTTTAATATAATTCTAGAACAAGTCTGTGTATCTCATGTAGGATGTAGGGGTGAGTCGCTGAAATCCAGTTCTTATGAAAGAGCGCTAAAGCGCTCACTACGAACGGCGCTAAAGCGCTCACTACGAGCGAATTGATCGCGCCAAGTCTAAATTAATTCAAAAACTGGAGTTGTTTTAGGGAGTTAGCGGCTATTGATTGATCCACTAATGATAACCATTGTTGACGATCATCACCTTCTTGATTATCGCCAAATTCCTTCGACCAAACCTGAGCTTTTTCTTGGAATAGAAAGATTTGCCATTCATTCTTGACATCTTTTGCTCGCAGTACCTGATCAACAAATTCTTCAACTTCAGCAAACGCAGCTTGACCCGGTTCACCGTAAAAATCTTCTAAGGCGTGTTGACATTTAAACAAGGCTTCTTCTTGTAAGGTTTCCAAATAGGTTAAGATTTCCTTTGCCTTAATCTCTCGCGACTCCATGGCATTTGATGCCGACAAACGGAGATTGGTTTTATCGGGATTAAGATTATCTAAATGAGGACGAATCCGATAATGAAAGTTGGCTTTATAGGACATTTCAAAATTTGATAGGGTTTGGAAAGCGTGCTTGAGTCGGACTAAATTATCAGGAATGATTTCTGCCATGGCTTTAAGAAATTCTGATCCTCTGGCTGGGGTGAGTTCTCCGAAATTTCCTTGATTTACCAGTACCTCTGTAACTTGAGATTTTGCCTGTTTCACGTACTCTTTTAGTCCCATGTCCATAGCGTGAAAATGGCGAGTGAGATGATTGCGGATTTCATGGAGATATTTGGCATAAGTGGTTTGCCAATCTCCTTCTTCAAACCGTCGGGCAATGATTTCGTTTATGGGTTCCTCGGTGGGGATGCCTGTATCACTTTTGCAGGTTTGGATAATGGATTCAACCTGTTGTTTAAAGATATCTTGTTCATCGCGATCCTTGGCGATATCTAGCTGATCTAATAATTCTTCTAGTCCCCGCGTTAGATTTGCCCATAGTTTATTGAATAGGCGCAAAAATTTGCCTTGTTCATTGATATCATCAACAATTAAGCCACCTGACCAAACCAGACGGGCTTTCTCTAGTTCCGCATTAATTAAGATTTGCAGTTCTTTAAGTTTTTTCTGGTAAACGCGGGCGTGTTGTTCGTCTAAGTAGGTGATGTTATTTGCCAGATAGTTGAGAACTAAGTCGAGTATCGCATTGGTTTCCTCTGGATTAGAACAATCGGCAATTTTGCAGCGGATGACATCAATATGTTTATCGTGGATACTGGTTTGATGTTTCTGACAGGCTTCTAGGTTATCATCGGTTCCGGTGACATGGTTAAGAATCATAAACGAGCGATTCTCTAGATTGTTTAAGGCTTCGGCTGCGGTATTATATAAGTCTGTATCTCGTTTTTCCCATCCGTAGCGGAGTCTATCGGGGCGGCGAATAAAAATTACTAAATCTACCTCTTGTCCAATGGTTTCTAGGATTAGTTTCTCATCGCCTAAACGAGTATCTCCTAAACCGGGTACATCGACTAGGGCAATTTTACCGACGTCGGAATTTTTGAATGGACAGAAGATTTTAACTTCGCGAACGGCTAAATGGTCAAAGGTGATTAATTCACCTTGGGGAAAGCGGCGTTGGGCGACATATTCATGAATCCGTTCTTTGGGAATGGGGGGAAGTTTTCGGGGGGCGCCAGACAGGAGTAAATGTCTGTACATGGGTAAGTGTTTATGATAATCTTCTTTGAGATGCTCATACATGGACTTTTTGGTTGCATCGGTTCCCGAAAATTCTGGCAAGGTTCCGGCAAATTCATCTATGGTGTTGGGGGGATTGCCTAAGTCTAATTCCTGATAGTAGGGTTGAATGACTTCTGGTAAAAAGGTTTGTTCAGAATGAACCGTTACCTCGGCGTAGGGTTCTCCCGGTTGATGATAAATGGTGCTGCGAACGGCGGTACAAGCACCACCTCTAAGGGCGGGGATTTCGTCATCGGAGAGTCCACTGATACTCTGGAGGAAGGTACTTTTCCCTTGACCCATGAGTCCAACGACGCCAATATTTAAGGTAGGGCGGGAGAAGCGATCGCGAAGTTGATGCAACTGCTCCAGTTGGGTGCTAATCTGTAAGCGCAATGGAGAAAAGTCGATGGTGGTGAGGCGATCGCACAATTCGGGTTGGTCTAGTTTATCCTTTAAGATATGACGCCGTTGATCTAGGGAGCGGAGCAAGTTGGTCAGATTTCTCAGATGTTCCTCGACATCAGCGATGCTCTGAACTAAGGGTTGGCGTTGTTCTATAATTTTAGCTAGGGTTTCGGCGCGATTGGACATGATAGGAATAAGGAATAGGGAATAGGGAATAGGGAATAGGGTTTATTAGTTAATAGCGGTTGAAACCGCAGCTACACAAACAAAACCCGCCTGCGCGGGTTTCCACACACACATTAGTCCGCGTAGGCGGACTGTGTTTAGCCGTGATTTCCTTTTCAACAGGACTTAAGTTGACTATCCATACATAGTAGCGCGATCGCACAGCTCGATGAAATGGTGCTTCTGTTTCCACTACGCCAGGGATTGACTCAGCATGAGGCATTATACCACTATAGAGGATTGTGCGATCGCGTGGTAAAGTAACAGTTGCATTTGAGTTAATCGACATAACAAGCCCCATCTACAAACTGCTTAGTACAAGCTTTGGCATTTGCTACATTAACTCTAATTTATCCTATGCCACATATTCAAAGCTGTTAGGATACAGGTGATAAATGTCGTCGTAGCAGCCACAACTAAAATCCATTTCAAATCTGATATATACTTGCGAAGAATAAACCATTGAGCCGCTCCTGTCAGCGTACCTTGCATGATCCCAATCACAACTCCATATTGAATTGGACTTTCTTCCCAGAGAAGGTCAAATGCTGGCTGAGAGTAAACGAAATAAGCGACAACATGACTCAAGGCTGTAATCAGTATAAAAATAATGACAAATTTGAGTCTCTCGAATGGTTTGATTAGCAATTGCTGAGTATCAGCAAAGTTATATGAAGTAGGCATAGAATATCAACTAACTGCACCGTTCGGCTTGTAGGATACTGATTAAGCCTGTTCAGAGTCTACTGGAGTTGCTACTCCTATTAAGATTTTCCGATAGGACTGTTAATGATACTTCGGTTCCTACCACGCCAGGGACTGACTGATCATGAGGAATTATACCACTATAGAGGATTGTGCGATCGCGTGGAGGACAAAACCGCTAGTTTATGGTGAGATAGGCTGGCGTCAATGTGCGTGCGATCGCGTGGCTGGGCAAGTTGGTAATATGCCTAGTATTAAGGAAATGATCTTCCTCCGTTTTAAGTATGCTAAAATAACAATAAATTTACGATTAATTAAACAACAAATTGCATTTAAATAGACCTAAGTTGAGGATTACCAAGCGTGCCACACCCCATTTTATGTAAAACGAAAAATCAGACACTTGTCGAATATGCGCTGCGAGATGTGAATAAACCGATTGGGGTTTCGACTTATAAATTGCGGGATGCTTTACCGGATCAGTTGCAGGGAAGTTTACCAACGATTGAGCAGTTGGAAGTGCAGTTAGAGGCGGTGTCTGTAGAAATTGCTCAGGAGGAATGAGATAAAAACGATGACGGTTGCAGTAGAAATTCGGCGCTTGAGTGTGCAAGATTACCATCGAATGGTAGAGGCTGGGATTCTGGCACCGGATGAGCGGGTGGAGTTAATTGAAGGACAGCTTTATCAGATGGCGGCGAAGGGGACGTTTCATAGTGCGGCAATTACTCGGATAAAACGGTTGCTGGAGACACGGTTAGGAAATCGGGTGTTGCTGCGGTTTCAAGACCCGGTGCGGTTAAGTGATGATTCAGAGCCTGAGCCGGATGTGGCGGTGGTGCGACCTGACCCGTTGGACTATGAAGACCATCATCCCACGCCAGCGGAAATTTATCTATTGATTGAGGTTTCTGATCGGACATTGAAGCGGGATAGGGATTTAAAGGCTCCGGCTTATGGGCGTTCTGGGATTAGGGAGTATTGGATTTTGGATGTTAATGCTCGTCAATTATATGTGTATCGGGAGCCAGGGGTGGAGGGTTATGCTAATTTCGTTGTGTTGGCTGAGTCGGATTTAATCGCACCTTTGGCGTTTCCTGATTGTCAGGTGTCGGTGGAGGATTTGCTCAGGAGACGTGCGGAGCCGAGTTGGGAGTGAGGGAAGAACAGATTCGCGTATTGCTATCCAACAGATGTTTCTGCGCCGGATTAGTAAAGGTGATGTAAAAACTGTTGTTGCTTATGGAGAAGTGATAGAAGAAAATCTAGATGATACGCCGTTTCCTAGTTATCTTTTATTGTATTTTGTCGAAGGTAAACCCATTCATGTTGTATTTTCCTATGATGAATCTACGGATACAGGATATGTGGTAACGGCTTATCGTCCTGATCCGAATCTTTGGACAAATAATTTTAGAACTCGGAGATAAAAAAATGAGGTGTGTAATTTGTAAGCATGGCGAAACACAAGCTGGTTTGGTGACTGTGACTCTAGAACGAGACGAAAGTATTGTGATTATCAAGCAGGTACCAGCAGAGGTTTGTGATAATTGTGGGGAGTATTATCTGAGTGATTTGATTACAGAGCAGGTACTACAACGAGCAGAGGTGGCTGTGAATAATGGGATAGAGGTAGAAATTATCCGCTATGCAGCATAAAAAGAGAAATCGCTGGGCGGTTAAAACCGCAGCTACACAAACAAAACCCGCCTGCGCGGGTTTCCACACCCCTAGTTTTTCTCTTTATTTTGTCAAGCAGGCGCAAGGCAAGTTTGGCGTCGCGATTTCCTTGGCAAGATCTGGGTGTAAGGCTATCCATACATAGTAGCGCGATCGCACAATTGAGGGAAACGATGCTTCTGTTGCTATCAAACCGGGAGACTGACTCACTACGGAGGCGTTATACCACTCTAGAGGATTGTGCGATCGCGTGGAGGACAAAACCGCTAGTTTATGGTGAGATAGGCTGGCGTCAATGTGCGTGCGATCGCGTGGCTGGGCAAGTTGCTAATATAGCTAGTATTGAGGTATCAGCCGTGCATAACCAATGCTTTTCGCGTTGATGGGATGTTCTTGTATAGATAAGTCGAGTGATTCAGTAAAAAAGTATGTACAACTGGAAACGCTTTTGGTGTCCAATTACGGGTAAGCTAAAGTTTGATCATTTAGGATTTTTAGCTGATCCCGAAGATTATGGATATATAACGGATCCAGATGTAGTTCCCTTCACAGATATATCCCATATTCCCTGTTTAGTGTTGCTGGGTGAGGCGGGTATCGGGAAAACAACAGCAGCCAAGCAAGAGTACACACAAAGGTTAGAGCAAGTTCGTGATTCTGACGATGAGTGTCTGTGGTTTGAACTGGGTGAATATGAAACAGATACAAGATTGTGTCAGAAAATTTTCGAGAACCAGACAGTGCAAACGTGGCGCAAGGGAAGTAATAAACTCTATCTATTCCTCGATAGTTTAGATGAGGGACTACTCTCAATAAAAATACTGGTTAGAATTTTGAAGCGTGAGATTGAGAACCTTCCTTGTGAGCGTCTTTACCTACGGATTACCTGTAGAACCGCTGATTGGTCGGATAGTTTAGAACAAAAGCTTAAACAGAAATGGGGAGAAGAAAATGTCGGGATATATCAACTTGCTCCCTTGCGCCGAAGTGATGTTATTGAAGCCGCAAAACAGCAAAACATAAATTCTGATGAATTCATCCAGGAGGTTATTCAGCGAGAAGCCGTTCCATTGGCAATTAAACCAATTACGTTAAAATTCTTACTGAGCATCTATCAAAAAAATCAACAATTTCCTGATTCTCAGAAAGAATTGTATAAGCAGGGGTGTTTAAAACTGTGTCAGGAAGTGAACCCAGATCGGTTCGAGGCTGGTTTCACAGGTCAACTTGATGAAAATCAACGCCTAATTGTAGCAGGTCGTATCGCGGCGTTAACAATCTTAGCGAATCGAGCCGCTATTTGGACAAGTCCAGAAACTGAAGATATGCCAGATTCGGATATAGCCATTGGGGATTTATGTGGCGGTCAAGAAAACATCAATCAGCAAAAGTTTGATATTGATAAAGTTTGCATTCAAGATGTACTATCTGTTACAGGTTTATTTTCGGGACGAGGAACAAATCGCATCGGTTTTGCTCACCAAACTTATGCTGAATTTCTAGCCGCTTGGTACTTGGTTGAGCGTAACATTCCTTTAGTCCAGGTTATGAGTCTGATTGTGTCTTCCGATGATCCTGAACACAAATTAGTCCCTCAACTTCATGAAACCGCTGCATGGTTAGCCAGTATGAGGGATGACATTTTTCAAGAAATTGTCAGGACTGATCCTGAGGTGATACTACGAAGTGACATATCCACAGATGCAAGTAAGAAGGTTATTATTGATAACTTACTGAAGCAATACAATGAAGGAAAAATATTTCCAAGTTTAGATAATTTTATAAGAGACAAAAAACTTAAGCATTCTGGATTAGCTGAACAACTGCGTCCTTATATTCAGGATTCAAGTAAGCAGTTTCATGCTAGGCATGAGGCGATAGAGATTGCTGAAGTTTGTGAGATATCTGAACTTCAGGAAGATTTAGTAAACTTAGCACTTGATTCATCTCAACCTATAAGACTCAGAGTAAAGGCAGCAATAGCTATCGGTTCAATTGGTGGTGCAGATACAAAATTAAAGTTGAAACCTTTAGCTGTTAGTGAAATTGCCGAAGATGAAAATGATGAACTTAAAGGTGTATCTCTGATGGCAGTTTGGTCGGAACATTTGACAGCAGAGGAATTATTTAGAGTTATAACTCCTCCTAAAACTAGAAACATTTTTGGTTGTTATCAAGATTTTCTCGAATCTAAACTTGTGCCAAAGCTTGAGTCAACTGATTTATTAATCGCTCTCAATTGGGTTGCCAAGCAAGAGGTGAGGCATTTTGGACATCCCTTTGAAGAATTGACAAATTCTATCCTTTTAAAAGCTTGGGATAATTTTGATAGTCCTGGAGTTGTAGAAAGTTTTGCTAATATAGCCCTGATCCAGTGGCAAGAGTATCAGCCATTTATAACATCAAGCAGTTATGATAAATCACTTCTATCTAATGAAGATGGTAAACGGCACAAATTGATAGAGCAAGTAGTTCTGCTTCTTGCTGAATTAAAAGATGAGTCACCTTATTTACTAAGCTTGGCCCAAGAGAATCTTTGGTTGGAGAAAGAGATTCTATGGATGCTTGATAAGCTCCACCAGTCTACGTCCGAGTCTACGCAAAAAACTTGGGCAAAATTGATTAAGCGCATTTCTCGTAATTTTATAACTTCACAAGATAACTTTAAGTATGGTCGAGAAATAGATGCTATTCTTACAGAGACTGAAACGAATAACATTTTGCGTGAAGAGTTGATCTACTATGTGGAAGCTATTCAGTTAGACTCAGTTGATGCCAATAGAATGAAGGCTGAGTATCTAGAAGATAAAAAATGGGAAAATCCTGAACAAAAGCCGACTTCTTTCGAGCCATCTCTGAAAGAAAGAATTATTTTATTACTAGAACAGCTAGAGGCTGGAAACATGGATGCTTGGTGGCGACTCAACTTGGAGATGACTCTCCAAGCTTACGGCTATGACTTTGAATCAGATTTAACTAAATTTCCTGGATGGAAAAAAGCAGAGTTAGATACTAGACGCAGAATTATTCAGGGGGCTAATAAGTACATTCATGAGCAAAACGAAGTAGCTGACGACTGGATAGGGACAAATAACTATAATCGACCAGCATTCGCTGGATGTAGGGCTTTGCAGTTACTTTTAAAAGAATCTTCAGATTGCCTAGATACTCTTTCTTCCGAAATATGGCAGAAGTGGACACCTGTTATCATTGCTTTTCCTGCTAGTAATCAGAACTATCTGGAGTTAGTTAAACTATCTTATTCTAATGCTCCCGATAAAGTGATTGATACACTATTCTTACTTATAGATAAAAAAAGGGAAGGATATAACTATCCATACATTACCCAAAAACTTAAAAAATGTTGGGACGAGCGATTAAAATCTGCTTGTTTTCAAAAAGCAAAAGATAAAGCGCTGAATCCTAAATGGATGGGAAGGTTACTAGATGAACTTCTGCATCATGACTTCAATGAGGCGAGGGAATTTGCACAATCACTGATTACTTTTCCACTCCCCCCACATCCAGAAGAACGCGAACGAACTATTGTTGCAGCTATAGTGTTGCTGGAAAACGCTGAACCTAATAGCTGGTCAAAGGTTTGGTCAGTTATTCAGCAAGACCCGAACTTTGGACGAGAGATATTTGAATTAGAAACTTACAGTTCCTCACATGGCATGAATTTAAACATCACAGAGGAACAAATGGCTGACCTTTATATATGGTTAGTTCAGCAATATCCTGAAAATGAAAACTATAAGCCCCAGAGTGATTCCGGTGAAAAGGGTATGAATACACCTACTTACGTTGTAGACAATGGACAAACTTTAACTGAATTAATTAATCAATACCGTGTAAATAATAGACAACGTATTGTTGGTTTTAGAAATCGTATACTGACTCAACTGAAAGAAAAAGGAACACCTCAAGCCTGTGCTGAGATTCAGCGTATTGCTCAAGCATTTCCTGAAGAGACGAAATTAAAATGGACGTTGCGAGAGGCTCAAAATATCAGGCGGCGTAAAACTTGGACTCCACCCAATCCTGATCAAATACTGCAACTTTTTAATGACTCCGAAAAACGTCTGGTTAAGGATGGGAATGAACTGTTAGCGGTGTTAATAGAATCGCTAGAAAGTTTGCAGAAAAAACTTCATGATCAGAATCCTGCTGTTATAGATTTATGGAACGAAATCAAATGGACTCAAGTTAGAAGGTTAGCTGATTCCTTAGTTAAGCCGTTCAATCTTGATAAAATTGATGTTTGGGGTAAAGTAGATTGGAAAAAGGTTAAAGGTAGTACCTATATTCCCAAAGATGAGAATCCGTTTTCTGACTATGTAGCGCGATACTTAGATTGTCTCAAGTCAAAAGGCGTCATTATCAACCGGGAAGTTGAAATTCGTCGAGGTGAACGAACAGATATTCAAGTTGATGCTGTGATCAAGAATCGAAATGGAGAGGTTTATGATTCTATAACTGTCATCATTGAAGCGAAAGGCTGCTGGAATAAAAAAGAGTTAGATACTGCAATGGAAGAACAACTTGTCAATCGCTATCTCAAGGATAATCGCTGTCAGCATGGTCTTTACCTCATCGCCTGGTTTAATTGTGAACAGTGGGATGATAGCGATTCTAGAAAGCGCCAAGCACCAAAAATCAGTATTGAGGAAGCCAAAGAAAAATTTGAGCAGCAAGCCGCAGAATTATCTAATTCCGGCGTGAGAGTTAAAGCTTTTGTCCTCAATACAGCGTTGCGAATGTAGATAATAGGGTTGACGGCTCTACTCATGTTTTACATTCTGATTTATAATTCGATCGCCTCTTGGAGTACATTCTCAGCAATTAGTGGACTTAAACCCCGAACCGTCGTAATGTCCACCTTACTGTTCAAGAAAGACTCTAAATCATTGATCAATCCTCCAGGAAACCAAGCACTTGTGCAGTTTCGATCATAATCAATCAAAAAATCAATATCGCTCTGTTCGGTTGCTTCTCCTCGTGCGACAGAGCCAAATACTCGAATACTGTGAGCGCCATGTTTGGTGAAAATGGCAAGTAATTCATCCCGGCGTTCTCGTAAGTTTTGAATCGTTCGGATTGCGGTTGAGCAGCCCATATTGACTCTTTATCGTAATCTGTAAGGGTACGGCAATGCCGTACCCCTACACCAATGGTACTGGACTAACACAGCTAAAATTGTGGACTAGATTTGACGTTTAAACCGGGCGCAAGCCTTGCGCCCCTACAATGCTAATCCACCAATTAAGGTGTGCCACGCCAGTACGCCGTGGGCTGATGCGAATGGGTGATGTGGGACAGATAGTGGCGGGTTCCCCTGGCTGTTGAGCTGTAAACGGTGAAGCGGTTTAACCCGATTCATTTATAGTGAGATAGGTAGACTGTCGCTATTCTATCGCCACCTATGCCCCTTTGCATTAACCCCACTTGCCCAAAACCTGACACCTCCGAGAATGAGCATCAGCGCTTCTGTCAAAGCTGCGGCTCAGAGTTGCTGCTGAATGGGCGTTATCGGGTGATGCGCCTGATTAGTGATAAGAGTGGCTTTGGTAATATCTATGACGTCTATGAAGGGAGTACGCCGAAAATCCTCAAAGTTCTCAAGGATCACCTCAACAGTGACGCCAAGGCGGTGGAACTGTTTGAACAAGAGGCGGTGGTGTTAGGGCGACTGAACCATCCGGGTATTCCGCAAGTGGATAGTTCGTTCCTCTATCAGACGCGCAATGGGTTAGGCTTGCACTGCTTGGTGATGGAAAAGATAGAGGGACCCACTTTAGAGCAGTGGTTAGAACAACAGCACAATCGACCCATTTCTGAGGCGCAAGCGATCGCGTGGTTAAAACAGCTTGCGATTATTCTACAGCTTATTCATGATCAGCAGTATCTGCATCGGGATATTAAACCCTCTAATATTATGCTCCGCCCTGATGGGCAGTTGGTGTTAATTGATTTTGGTACAGCCAGAGAAGTCACCCGCACCTATCTAGCTAAAGTGGGCGCAGGTGGCGGGATTACAGCCGTTATTTCATCCGGGTATACCGCCCCCGAACAAATGAATGGGGAAGCGGTAAGACAATCGGATTTCTTTGCCTTGGGACGTACTTTCGTCTTTTTGTTAACCGGACATCATCCCAGCCAGTTGTATGATGCTCAAACCGATGAATTAAACTGGCGGAATCACACCACCGGGATTTCCCCAAACTTATTGCAATTTATCGATGAATTAATGGCACGACAGGTTCGCGATCGCCCGCCAACTGCCCAAGCTATTTTACAACGCCTAGATACCTTAGAGCATCAACCCGCCACATTGACGGAAACCCTGAAAGTGGGAGTCGCTCCCCTCCCTCAACCCGAACCCGCCCCAGAACGCCACTCTGGGCGCTGGCAAGTGCTAATTTTAGTGTTAGCGATACTGGTCATTTTAGGGATTGGGATTATCGGTTCAGGCGGGTTAAATTCCCAATGGGTTTGGATATTTACCCCAGCGCAAGCGCCGCAAAGAAAGGGAGATGTGGATTATTTTCCTTATGTTGAAGGTGCCGATAGTGAAGGGAGAACCGCTGAATTTAGTGTGGCGGTACTTTCACGGGAATATAAATGGAAACTGGGGAGTACGTTTCAAGTTAACTATAATCAGCAGATGATCCCTATTGATGCGTTACGGTCAAATTTAGAGGATGAAGGGATACAAAGTTTGATGGAAAATCCCAGTGAAATTATTTCTGTGGGAACCGCTTCTTGTGAAGGAACGCCCGTGGGAGAAGAACGGCGAGCCTTTCAACGTGCCGAACAAATCCAACTGTTAGCCAAAAAGTTATTTCGGGATGTAGCCTCAGTCGAAAATTATCGCCTATTAAATTTGGGTCAATTTAACGGAGACAATTGTCAGCCGGATCAAGATGCTACATCTTACCAACGTAGTATTATTATTATCGGCGTGAAAGATAAAACCCCTGGTGTGATTGTCGATGAAGCCTTGCGATCGCGCTTGGAAAAGACACCCTTTGGGGATTTTCGCCTAGAGGATTACTCCCTGGGTTCGCCTGAGCGGTTTCAAACCATATCCAGTCAGCTAGAGAACCCGGAAACACCGGAAACACCAGAAACACCAGAGACACCGGAAACACCAGAGACACAGGAAATACCGGAAACGCCAGAGATACCGGAAACGCCAGAGATACCGGAAATACCGGAAACGCCAGAGATACCGGAAACGCCAGAGATACCGGAAACGCCAGAGATACCGGAAACGCCAGAGATACCGGAAACGCCAGAGACACCAGGATCGTAGGGTAGCACTGCGGCAAACCATCTAAAACCAAATCGAGTCAGTCTATTTGGACTACAAACTTGGTATAAACTCCAGTTCCAAGCCACAACGCCCAAAATAGTACACAAAAGAATAGTAGAGACGTTACCTGTAACACCTCTACCTTTAATATTTTGATACCCCCAAGGGAATTCGAATCCCTGTCGCCTCCGTGAAAGGGAGGTGTCCTAGGCCTCTAGACGATGGGGGCTTGTTTCTCAGACGTTAATAAATATAACGAACATTTTCGGGCTTGTCAACTCCTGAGCCAACAAATTAATCGGGAAAATTTATTTCTCCAACTGAGTGACTAGATGAATCAACTCTGGTAAAATGAGCTTCTCCATGGCGAGTGTGACCGCTCCCGTAGAACCAGGAAGGGAGAAAACTAGCTTACGGCGATACACTCCAGCGACAGCCCGTGAAGCGATCGCGCGTGAGCCAATCTCTTGGTAACTGAGCCAACGAAAGACCTCACCAAATCCGGGTAAGGTCTTCTCTAATAAACTCGCTAAGGCATCATAGGTGGTATCTCGCGCCGCAATCCCCGTACCCCCGTTAACCACGACAGCCTGAATATCCGAACGCTGGGCGAGGGCTTGCAGATACGTCTGAATCTGGTTCGGTTCATCCTTGAGAATTTCGTAAGCGACAACCGCATGACCTGCATCACGCAGCAATTGCTGGATGCACGAACCACTGCGATCAGAGTTCTGCGATCGCGTATCACTGACTGTCACCACAGCAGTCGCGATCGATCTTGAGCCTATATTGGGATGAGGCTGATGAGTCATATCATATCCTCTATTTTCCCTAGAGGGACGGGTTTAGTACAGTTATCAGTTTTTCCCCCAGTGTTATCGGTGAAACCCGCCCCGAAAAAACGGGTGGAAAACTTCTGTCGTGGCTACTGGAGAATCAAGATTTACTGAATCCTAAACCATTCTCCTCAGCATAGCGCTCCATGAAACGCATAAAACGATCCCATTCTTCTTGCGATTTCATGATCACAATTGCTTCTAATGCCGTCGGTTGTCCATTGACAAATTTGCCTTTAACCTCTCGGCTGACCAGATCTCCTTCTTCATCCATCAGGTATATACCTGTTATTTCTTCACCATAGTTGCCATTAAGCGCCTTGGGATTATCAAAATAAAATGTTGCCGTACCATTGCTGCCATCACGAGAGCGAGTCAGGCGCACATCAGGTACAACTTCTTCGTCAATGCCTCTAATAAATTGAATTTTAGCCATGAGCCGTTCAATCAAAATTTAAGAAGGTTATCACCAATTGTAATGATCAGCCGTGCTTGCCATTTGCACAAGGACTGGAGTTGGAAATTTCCTCAAGGTGTGAATTCAGTTCTACGTCCAACCCCGAGGAACTGCTGCGTCTTGAGCATCCAGACACTGATCACCGATTGTTTAATCTCCGCCCATCTAGTCCTACCTGGGAACAGCAAGCGATTTTGGCGTTTAGATTTCATAGTGATTTTAGCAAAAACTTTACAATTAACAAAAAAATACCGTTTTCCTGCCATAACGACCGAGGTAATGGCAAAATTGATAGAGCAGATCATCATCCTTAACCAATATCAATGGGCAAAAAGCGGGTTCTCTCTGGAGTTCAACCAACTGGAAATCTTCACCTGGGTAACTATCTCGGAGCAATCCGTAATTGGGTAGAAGCCCAGAGTCAGTATGAAAATTTCTTTTGCGTCGTCGATTTACACGCGATTACGGTGCCCCATAATCCAGCAACTCTAGCCGCTGATACCTACACCATCGCGGCGTTATATCTAGCCTGTGGGGTTGATTTGAACGATTCCACCATCTTTGTCCAATCTCACATCCCCGCTCATTGTGAACTCACCTGGCTGTTTAACTGCGTCACGCCTATAAATTGGCTAGAACGGATGATTCAGTTTAAAGAAAAGGCGGTGAAGCAGGGCGAAAATGTTAGTACAGGTTTACTAGACTACCCGGTGCTGATGGCAGCCGATATTTTGCTCTATGATGCGGATTTAGTACCCGTAGGAGAAGACCAAAAGCAACATATCGAACTGACTCGTGATATTGTGATTCGGATTAATGACCAGTATGGCAGCAAGAAAAAGCCCGTGCTGAAATTGCCCGAACCCTTAATCCGCAAAGAAGGAGCGCGGGTGATGAGTCTCACCGATGGCACGAAAAAAATGTCCAAATCTGACCCCTCCCCGATGAGTCGGATTAATCTGCTGGATTCTCCAGAGGAGATACAAAAGAAAATTAAGCGCTGTAAAACTGATCCGATTAAGGGGCTAGAATTTGACAATCCCGAACGTCCA
This sequence comes from Coleofasciculus sp. F4-SAH-05, assembly GCF_040222985.1. Taxonomy (NCBI): domain Bacteria; kingdom Bacillati; phylum Cyanobacteriota; class Cyanophyceae; order Coleofasciculales; family Coleofasciculaceae; genus Coleofasciculus; species Coleofasciculus sp. F4-SAH-05. The sequence continues at coordinate 42,045 of NZ_JAVKBY010000063.1, read as the reverse complement.
GAGTGTCATAACTTGCTCTCGCTTTATACCCTACTGTCGGGGAAAACCCAGGAAGCTGTCGCCGCCGAATGTCAGGATATGGGGTGGGGACAGTTCAAAACGGTGTTAAGTGAGGCAACAATTGAAGCCCTTAAACCCATTCAGCAAAACTATCAAGCCGTGATGGAAGATAAGGGTTATCTAGAGTCAGTCTTACGTCAAGGGCGGGAGAAAGCAGAAGCGATCGCGCTCTCAACCCTCTCCCGAGTCAAGGCAGCTATGGGGTATTCTACACCCCTGTAGAGACGTGCCATGGCACGTCTGGGAGCAGGGGAAGCAGGGGGAGCAGGGGAAGCAGGGGAAGCAGGGGAAGCAGGGGGAGCAGGGGGAGCGGATTACAAATGACGAATGACAAATGACAAATAAGAAATAACAAATGACAAATAACAAATAAGAAATGACAAGCCTTACTCAACCCTCGTTCCGAGACGCGGTTAAATCAGGGGAATTCTTAATTACGGCAGAGGTTAGCCCCCCCAAGGGAGGTGACGCTAGCCAGATGATTAACTTGGCAAAACCGCTAAAGAATCGCGTTCATGCCGTTAATCTTACCGATGGCTCTAGGGCAGTGTTGCGGATGTCGTCCTTAGCCGCCGCCGCTATTTTAGTCCAACATGGGATAGAACCGATCTGTCAGATCGCTTGCCGCGATCGCAATCGATTGGGGTTACAGGCAGATCTGATGGGAGCGCAGGCTTTGGGCATTCGTAACATTCTTGCCCTCACCGGTGATCCGGTAAAAGTCGGTGATCATCCTGACGCCAAGCCCGTTTTTGATCTAGAATCAGTACGTTTGCTCCAGCTAATCAGTAAACTCAATAACGGTTTCGATGCTAATGACAAGCCATTGTCCGATGGAAAGACAGAGTTATTTGCTGGAGCCGCCGTTGACCCTCAGTTAAAAAGTTGGTCTGGATTACAACGTCGGTTTGAGCGTAAACTAGAAGCGGGTGCCCAGTTTTTCCAGAGTCAACTGATTGCTGATTTCCAGCGGCTGGAAATGTTTATGGATAAAATTGCGGCTGACACCGATAAGCCGATTTTAGCGGGGATATTTTTGATTAAATCGGCGAAAAATGCTCGATTTCTGAATAAATACGTTCCCGGTGTTAATATTCCCCAATCAATTATTGATCGACTGGCAGAAGCCGCCGATCCACTGCAAGAAGGGATGAAAATTGCCGCTGAACAAATCCAACTCGCGAGACAATTATGTCAGGGTGTGCATATTATGGTGATTAAGCGAGAAGATTTGATTCCCCAGATTCTGGATTTAGCGGGAATCGCACCCCTAAATCGGTAAAATGAATTTCATAGACCGAAATGTTTTCGGTTGCGATCGCAATGTTCCAGATGTGCCAGGCAATGTCCTGATTGACCGACTGGGAATGAGGATAAATCAGGTGTAGCAAAAATCATGTTTTGAACATTAAGTATTTTGGCGTGTAATTTTTGGGTTTATATTCAGGTTCCGACATGAATGTAGGGGGCTTGATTTGAGGACAAAGAAGGACGGATGAATAAGACGGTAGATACCGAAATTTGTAACGTTACAGTGTATGATAACCAGGCGCTAGTCACGCGCCGAGGGATTGTACAGCTAACGGGTGAGGAACGGGAACTGGTGATTGCTAATTTGCCCGTAACGCTTCTGAGTGAGTCCGTTCAGGTGTCGAGTACGGGTCATGCAGGGGGGCGATTATTGGAGGTACGGACGGAAAAAACCAGCACTCGTGAAGGGACTCATCCCAAAGTTAGCCAACTGTCTGAAGAAATTGGTCAGTTAGAAGATCAAAGACGTCAGGGACAAGATATGCTGACGTTGCTGAATTTACAGCGGAATTTTATCAAAAATTTAGGCAATCAGTATCTGGAACGCTTGACAAAATCCCAAAATCCTGAACCGTTGAACTTGACTCAAATCGGGGAATTGCTGGATTTTGTCGGAGAACGGTGGCAGAATTTATCGGGTGCGATCGCGCAACAGGATCAGGATCAAAAACAGGTCAACACTCAGTTACAAGCGGTGCGAGGGCAGTTTCAGCAGCTCTCTACTCCCCAGATTCATGACAGCTTTAATATCATTGTCACCCTAGAACCAGCGGGGGCGGGTGAATTGGCGCTCTTAGTTTCTTACCGAGTTAAGGGAGCAAGTTGGCAACCCGTCTATGATGTCCATTGGCAAGATAGCCAGCAAACCGCCCGACTCAGTTACCTGGCTCAAATTACCCAAAACACCGGTGAGGATTGGTTGGGTGTAGCGCTTACTCTTTCCACCGCTCAACCGGGGGTAGGGCGGCAAATTCCCCCAATTACGCCTTGGTATATTGATTTGCAACAGCCTAGCGCTTTGGCGAATCGGACAACAACCAACCCAAAGGAGCATAACGCACCTCGCCCCACATTGGTGAATATGCCCTTTGCGGGGATAGCGCCAGAACCTGAACCGACGATAGATGACGAGTTAGAGCGGTTGAGAGCCCAAAAGAAACTGGGGGAACAGCCGGGACAAAAGGGTATTGTTACCTTTACTCTTGACAGTAAAGCAACGATTCCCAGTGACGGGGTGAGCCATAAGGTCTCTATTTTCCACAGAGATGATTATCCCTGTAGGGCTGAGTATGTGGCGATGTCGCGCCAACTTAATTTTGCTTACCTGAAAGCCGCGGTTAGGAATCCGTTGAATGGCGTTACTTTATTACCAGGACAGATCAGTATCTTTCGCGATAATAGGTTTATTGGCATCAGCGAAATCCCGAATATTGCCCCAGGTCAAGAGTTTCAAATGGATTTGGGTGTGGACGATGGGTTGAAAATTGAGCGGTATCTGGTGGAACGACAAATAGATAAGAAGCTGATTGGCAATCAACAGCGGGAAGTAGCGACGTATGGGTATCGGTTAACGGTGGCAAATTTACGGGAGCAAGATGCACAGGTTAAGGTGATGGAACAACTGCCGGTGAGTTGTCATTCTCAACTGAAAGTTCGGCTGACTGATGCTAATCCCTCTATGGAAATCGGTGAGTTGGGTGTGTTGGAATGGTTACTAACTTTGCCTTCTCTTTCTTGTCAGGAATTGTCCTATCAGTTTACGGTGGAGTATTTGCCAGAATTTAGGGTTATCGGGTTGGATGTTTAGCAATGTTTGTCAGCCACTTAATCACTCGATGGCACTCTGGGTCTTCCGTAGTTAGTGTGCTAAATTGTTAGTTTGGTTTGCCGTAATGTTGGACAGCAATAGCTTTAACCATTTTTACCCGGATTTCAAGTCATTTTCAGACGCTTAAAAGCTACAGTCCTTATGTGGCAAGATTCATGGTTTATTTAAACTGATAGTTTAGCACACGCTTGTCCGGAAGACCCAAGCATTCTCAGCGGCGCAAGAAAACGAAAGGCTAAGCTTAGATTAACAACGGTTTGAGCAGAGGGCGACCCGATCAATTTAAGTGGATTTTAGTTGTTAATTGATGCAGGCGGGTCGCCCCTACTATACCTGGAAATGAAGAGGATAAGGGTATCTCTAGAAGCTAGTTCGATTACTGACGCCACACTTCATCAACAACATCTTAGTCTAAACTCCAGTAGGAAGGTATCCCATTGGGATACAATAGCTCAATCCGTTTTTTTCGGATCTTGGCTTCCTCCAGGCAAAATTCTTCTATTTGACTAACTACATCTTCTTCAATCCCAATATATTTGGCAAGTTTGCGAACAGCAGCTTTTTCCTCGGCATGATATTCTCTATCAGCAGAACAAGCATGAATGGCAAAATAAATAATTAGGCGCGGAACGCTACTAGAACTGGTGTCTGACTCAAAACCTCCTGCAAATCCTCATTGGGTTCATAGGTTTTGGCTAGTTCATATCTGGGATTGCGATAGGCAGCAACGCAACCAGCTAGCCAGCTTCTTTCTTCTGGTGCTAGGATTCCATCTCCTTTAGCGCAAATGAGGACGGCTTTAATAAACCCTTCATAGTCTTCAGTTGCTGGGATAGTTTTTATCCCTAACATTTCATTGAGCATCCACTGACTAGCATCCTGTTCTATATCCGACACATTTAACTTCCTCTTGAAAAGAGCGTGTAACAGTCTCAATTATCATACACTATAATAGCGCTTCGCGCAGGTAGAGTTACACTTTGTTTGTACGAACCTCTCATCTGGACTCAGCTTCAGGTACGGGAGTTGTAAATACACGCCTAGCGACCTTCTGTCAAGGAGCGGAAAGCACTAATTTTAGAACACGCCTCTTTCATTGATGCGACTCACATAAGCGATGAAAAGTTGCGTAAAGCCTACAAGTTAGGGAAAATTATTTCCTCATTCTCAAAAATTGACAAGGCTTTCTCTCAATTGGCTGCCAGCGAAACTTCAAATAATTCTTAACTTGATTAATCAGTGCAATTAGCTGAGACAAAAGCTAATCTTATACCAAGTTGCAGTCTAAGGTAGAATCTGTCATGCTGAGCATAACGCAGTGAAACGGAGTGAAGCGAAGCATCTGTCCAGATTCTTCGCTTCGCTCTCCAATGACATGATAGAACGCAACTTTGTATTAGCCTTTTTTAATCACTGCTCTGTAAATGAAATGGCATAAATTTTATAAAGGGAAAAGTGAGAGTTGTTCAACGAGTTCTTTCCCTCGCGGTTTATCTCCTTGAATCAAACTGTAAAGATAAGTGCCAATGGCTTTTGCCAATCCAACAGGTACAGCATTACCAATTTGTTTATATTTAGACGTTATTGAACCCTGAAAAATCCAGTCGTCAGGAAAGGTTTGGATTCTAGCACATTCTCGCACAGTCAAGGGACGCAGTTCGACAGGGTGACACATATCTGTGGCTTTTTGCTGTGGACTTGTCGTCACATTAGGTGAAGGCTTATCCCAGGACAATCGCCTGTAAAATCCAACTTTACCACCCCCTGACTTGTAAGCACCTCCCATTGCCTCTTCTTTCAAATTTTCGGGTAAATATCTCCAGTTTTGTCCTGATTTGAGGAGTATCAAATACTTTAAGCGCTTTTCTGAGTAAGGTGTAAACTCTGGATTTTGTTCAACTAAATTGGTTAAAGCATCTCGTAAAGTACGCCACTTGGGTAAATCTCTACCGCCTTGAGAATGGGTAGCCAAAGGAAATGTAACAGATTCACCGTCTCTGGAACCAATAAACACAACCCGCTCTCTATTTTGAGGAACCCCATAATCGGCAGCTTCTAAAAGGTTGTACACCAAGTTGTATCCTAGTTCGTGCATTTCTGCTAGTACCACATTAAGGGCTGCACCTCTCATTTCGTCCGGTTCTAAAGGTGGATAATCTGCGCCTCGTTGGTTAATGGGTCGGTGACGAATAGCAGCAGAAAGTAATCCTTTCACATTCTCCATAACGAAAAATCGGGGTTGAATGTCTCGAACAACGCGGACAAACTCCATAAATAAACTGCCACGAGGGTCCAAGACTGAAGCCCTTTTTCCTGCTGTACTAAAAGGCTGACAAGGTGCGCCACCCACCACCAAGTCCACCTCATTCGGGCGTAATGCTCTCCCCTTCCCTAAAACTCGACTCCCTTCTAAAAGTAAATCTTGGGTACTGATTGTTTCAATTGCTCTGGGGATAGCACTTTCATGAAGATAGGGTCGGTTAAGGGCTATGGTTTTTACCGAATCCCGGTCTTTCTCAACCACGCTTACGGTATGAAATCCGGCTAACTCTAAACCTAGGTCTAAACCAAAAGCCCCTGAAAACAGAGAAATAGAAATAGCTTTGCCATCTATCACGGCTGTCACTCCTACGCTAAATTACCCTTCTTGTTTTACGCCTTATAGTCTCCCTGGGCGCTTTGTCGTTGTAATTATTGTATCGTAATGGTTTCAGATGTTTTTATTCAGGGAAGTTTGACCGGACATGATATTATATTAAGTATTATAGAGCGAATCCGTGCAAGGCAGTGGCAACTAATTGAAAGTGAAGCTAAGTAGTCAGACAAAAGAAAACGGCATTGTACTAAGTTTTGTAAATAGTCCTCAAACCCTTACAAAGGACAAATGACGAATGACAAATGACGATCTCCACCGTTAGCTTTTATTGTGTCCACCCACTTATCGCAGTGGAACTGGAAAAAATGCGGAATCTGGAGAAAAAAGCCTATATATTATAATTCTTGGAATTAGCAACAGTGACGCAGGAAATTAACGAAAATATTGATCTGCGATCGCAACAATTGGAGGGGGTTGGTTTTGGACTGTATGATTCGTTTCATCTAGCTTGTGCGGAGGCTTTGTGCGACTACTCAGCCGCCCCTGCAGCTTTCATGATACCCACGACTTCCGGATACCCATTAAATTCAGCAATCATCATCGCCGTATAGCCCCCCCGATTTTTGAGGGTGACATCCGCACCCGCGTCTAATAAACATTTCACAGCAGGGATATAACCTCGATGGGCTGCCCACATTAAGGCTGTCGCCCCGGCACTATCTCGCTGATTCACATCAACCCCGGCTGCTAATAATGAGCGTATCAGTTCACTATCCCCTTGATCAGCCACCTTCATTAACAGGGTTTTCCCTTTTATATCGGTCAGATTGGCATTTGCCCCCGCTTTGAGCAATACTGTTACCGTTTCGGGGTATCCCTGAAATAGGGCAAGGGTAAGTGGGGTTTCGCCTTGGTTGGTGGTATTTACGTCAGCACCATGGTGCACTAGCGCGATCGCAATCTCTGTGTGACCATGTAAAGCGGCTAGCATCAGTGGGGTGTCACCGAGCTTATTTTTCAGGTCTACGTTAGCATTACGCGGGAGTAACGCCTCCACAACCGCCCTATGCCCTTCTACCGAGGCTAAATGTAAGGCTGTCTCCCCATCCGCATCCTGGAGATTAATCTCTGCGCCTGCATCCAGTAATACTTTCACAATGTCACAATGACCCCCGGCTGCTGCCGCCATTAGTGCCGTTCCCCCCCTGGGATTGTGGTGATTCACATCCGCACCCGCCGCGACTAAAGCTTGAACCACTAACGTATGCCCTTGATCCCCTGCTAACGTCAGCGCCGTTTCACCATCCTCATCTTGCAAATTGACATCAGCACCATGCGCCAACAATGACTGAATAATCGATAAATAACCTAACTCCGCCGCCTGGATGAGTGCGGTTCTGCCATCAATGTTGCGAGTATTGGCATCAAACCCACCCTCCAGCAATCGGTTCACCATCTGAGTATGACCCTCACTCGCCGCCAGCAGCAATGCCTCTGAACTGAGTGTGCCATCTGCCCCGGCTTCAAGTAAGATGTTGACAATTTGAAGATGACCACTTTCCGCCGCTAGCTTCAGGGCGTTATCGTTATCTTTATCTTGGATATTGACATCGGCATCTGCTTGTAGTAAGCGTTGCACCAGTGTGAGATGACCTTTATGTGCCGCTACCATCAGCGCGGTGCTACCATCTTCATTCTTGGCGTTAACATCAGCACCTGCCGCAATTAGCGTTTCCACTGCATCCACCTGATTGGCGGCAACGGCTAGCATGAGTGCGGTTAAATGGTATCGTTTTCGCGGCAGGTTAACCTTAGCACCTGCGGCAATGAGCGATCGCACAATTTCTGTATACCCCCGTTGAGCCGCGATCATCAATGCCGTTGTACCATCGCCATCGGTTAAATCGATATTCACCCCCTGACTCAGTAGGGCTTTGATTTGGGTCAAGTTACCACTTTGGGCGGCTTTCAGCAGTAAGCCATCAGTGTTTTGGATCATCGCTGTTGTCTAATTGCAGGGGAAATCTACCTCTTGGGAGGGAAGCCAGTTTCGTGATCAGACTTTAGACGAAACCGCAGCTATGCTATGTTAACTTTTGTCACTATATTAAAATTGCTCCAAGAAGCTATGAACTTCGACATCCCAGAACCGATTAAAGTTTACTCCCAATTCTTTCACCCTATAGTGATGTGGCTGCTGCTGGCAACTGCTATTTATGCCCTGTATTTGGGGATCAAAATTCAACAGACGAGAACGGCAGAAGGTGAACTCCGCAAAGAGCTAGTCAAGGGCAAATACAACATCAAACACCATCAAATTGGTTCAGCCCTGTTAGCCTTTATGGTGATTGGCACCGTCGGAGGAATGGCAGTCACTTACATCAACAACGGCAAATTATTTTTCGGTTCCCACTTACTGGTTGGCTTGGGAATGACCGCCATGATTGCCACCTCAGCGTCTCTGACACCCTTCATGCAAAAAGGGCATAATTGGGCACGTTATAGCCATATTGCCCTAAATGCAGGGCTTTTAGGACTGTTTGGCTGGCAAGCGGTGACGGGAATGCAGATTGTGCAGAAGATTATCAGCAAAATGTAATATCGCAGAAGGCTCCAGCGCCGAAGAGACGGAACAAGGAAATGATAACTCTTGAGGGGGAGATGATATGACCCCTCCCTAGCCCTCCCCTGCAAGAGGGAAGGGGACTATATTTTTTATGATCAAACAAGGAACCTTTGAGAATACCCTGTTGCCTAACCCATGACCCATTCCTTCGATCACACAGAAGCCTGGTATCCTGTTCATTACCTTAAGGATTTAGATCAGTCTCAACCTACTCAATTCACACTCCTGGATCGAGATTTAGTCATCTGGTGGGACAAGGTTACCGATCGCTGGCGTGTCTTTGATGATCAATGCCCTCATCGACTTGCTCCCCTTTCACAAGGTAGGATTGCTGAAGATGGACTGCTGGAATGTCCCTATCATGGTTGGGCATTCACCGGAGAAGGAAAGTGCGATCGCATTCCGCAAAAAACCGAAGACAGTAGCGCCCAAACCTCTCAACGCGCCTGCGTTACCGCCTTACCCACGACTGAATGTCAAGGGCTATTATTTGTTTATCCCGGCAACCCAGAAAACGCGCCCAATGTCAAGGTTCCTATCGTCGAACCCTTAAACGATTCCCCAGAGGAATGGGTTTGTATCGATACGTTTCGGGACTTACCCTATGATGCCTTAACATTGCTGGAAAACGTGCTAGATGTAAGCCACGTTCCCTTTACCCATCATCGCTCGGTGAGCGATCGCGCCTATGCCAGTCCGGTTGAGCTAGAAGTCACCGAATCCGGCAAACAGGGGTTTAAAGGGGTTTGGGAACAAGGACCCCGTAAAGGAACCCTAGGACGCCAAGACACCACCTTTATTGCTCCCACATTAATGTGGCATGACCTCACCTCGAAACAGTTTGGCAGAACCATGACGGTGGTGTATGCGACGCCGATTCGCAAGGGAGAATGTCGCCTATTTGCTCGCTTTCCTTTTAAATTTGCGTCTAAACTCCCCGGTTTCTTTATTAAACTCACGCCTCGCTGGTATTCTCACATTGGGCAGAATGGGGTTTTGGAAGATGACCAAATTTTTCTCCATTATCAGGAACGCTATCTAGAGTCCAAAGGCGGGAGTGCCAATTTCAGCAAAGCGTTTTACTTACCCACTAAAGCTGATCGGTTTGTGTTGGAGTTGCGCCAGTGGGTGAATCAGTACAATGCAGATCCATTCCCAGACCAACCCTTACCTCCCCGATTATCACAGGAGACTTTACTGGATCGCTATCACTCTCATACGGTTAAGTGTAAGAGTTGCAGCACCGCCTTAGCTAGAATTCGCCAGATTCGTAGAGGTGTTGCCGTTGTGGGGGCAATGGCTTGGGCGATTATCCCATTACTAGCACTATTTTTTGACAAAACGGCAACGGTAGCCGCTATTGTCTCCAGTGGAGTGGCATTAATTTCTGGCTTCGGCTGGTTCGGATTGAGTCTGCTGGAACGGCGATTCTACGAAGGGCGAACGATTCCACCCCGGAATTTAGCACAGGGGTAGGGAAGATAGGGGAGATAGGGGAGATAGGGGAGATGGGGGAGAAATTGTAGAGACGTTCCGGTGGAACGTCTTTTGTAGGGGCGGGTTTTACCATTAACATTTGCTTGTCACCCTGATATAACTAAACCCGCCCCGATTAGAGTGCTTTTCGGGAAGCGAGTATAACAAAAGACAAAATACAAATGACAAATGACAAATGATAAATGATAAATGACGAATGACAAATGACAAATGACCGATAATATACTGATAAGCAAATTGTCGCTTAATGAATTAGTCGAACGTGTGAGGAAAAAGAGTTGATTAGCCCAATCATCTGTTTTGTTCTGGCATTTGTCCTCGCTTCCTTCGTGGAGTACTGGATGCATCGCTTGATGCACGCGAATGCCCGCATTGGTGAACGTCACCGGGATCATCACCGCCGCAATGAAGGACAGGGGGTGCTGTGGGAGTTCCGGGATTATGTGCGGGGTAGCTTTATTGTTATGTGCCTCTTATTTTTCTATTCCTGGCAAGTTGGACTGGGTTGGTTCCTAGGCGGACTGGTTTATGCTGCCTTTTCTGCTTATGCTCATCAGCTACAGCACGAAAATCCAACAAAGTGTTTCTGGATGAAAATGCCGGTTCACTATGTTCACCACAAATATCAAATGTGGCATCACAATTTTGGTTTAGCTATCGATTGGTGGGATCGAGTTTTTGGAACGTATAAGCCTGTGGATTGGCTCACCGATGAGGAATTGAAACAACCTGAACGCGGCTATTTACAATTGCGCTGGCGGTAAAAGGTGCAGGGGAAGCTGGGGAAGCAATGTAGAGACGTAGCATGCTACGTCTGGAAGCTGGGGAAGCTGGGGGAGATAGGGAAGCTGGGGGAGATAATGACAAATGACAAATGACAAATGACCAATCACAATGGAATTTTTACGATAAATTCGGTTCCTTGCCCAAGAGTTGAAGTGCAATAGATTTGCCCTTTGTGTTTTTCGACGACAATCTGATGGCTAATCGATAATCCTAACCCTGTACCACTACCGACAGGTTTTGTGGTAAAAAATGGATCGAATATTTTTGGCATATTTTCTTTATTTATACCCGAACCATTGTCAATGATTCGGATAACAATACAGTCTCTTGTCAATTTTGCATTATCCATTGACTGTTGTTTTTTATCCGTATCGATTTCAGTAGAGATAGTAATTAATCGTGGTGACGGTTGATCCTCCAAAGCATCGATCGCATTATTCAGGATATTCATAAACACCTGATTCAACTGACTGGCATAACAGGTTATTAATGGCAGTTTACCATAGTTTTTAACCACCTGAATATTTTGGACATTACCTGCTGCTTTCAATCGATGCTGTAAAATTAAAAGGGTATTATCAATACCTTCATGAATATCAACTTTCTTGATTTCTTTTTCATCCAAGCGGGAGAAGTTTCTTAACGATAGAACAATGGCACGGATGCGATCGGTGCCAATTTGCATGGAGTTGAGCAAATTTTGCCAATCTTTGAGCAGAAATTCTAGATCAATGTCTTCAATCAGTTGTTGAAGTTCTGCTGTGGGAGTGGGATAGGTCTTTTGATAAGTTTGAATCAAACGAACTAAATCTTGAACATATTCCTTCGCAGGAGTCAAATTACCATGAATAAAACTAACCGGATTGTTAATTTCGTGTGCCACACCAGCAACCATTTGCCCCAGACTGGACATTTTTTCGCTGTGAACCAATTGGGCTTGGGTGCGTTTGAGTTGATTTAAAGTGAGTTTCAGATCTAGGGCTTGTTCTTGAGTCTTCTGTAATAATTGAGCCTGCTGTACGGCGACGCCAAACTGAGTGGCTATCTGCACCACGACACTGATTTCCGATTTTCGCCAAGCGCGAGGACTGGAGTTTTGATAGGTGGCGAGTAATCCCCAAAGTTTTTTACCACAAAATATGGGAGCAATAATGTAGGATCGGGCTTGAAATTGTTCCAGTAGTTCGATATAACAGGGAGTAAATTCAGCGTTATAAATATCTTCAACAACTCGATAACTTGCACCTTGGCTGTAAGCACCACCTTGAGTATCTTTGAGATAGGTATCCTGTAGCGAGTTATCTGATTGGAGATTGGTAATTTTAACGTTTGGATGAGAATAGGGCGGATAAATTTGGGGATGGAAACTTGAAATAGAGAGATTTTCTGCGCCATCCAAGGTTTTGATAGTACAATTTTCTGATTCTAGGGCATCGGCTTTGAGATCAGGGTTATTTTGCTGTTCAATGGTTAACGTCACCCAACCCTCCGCCACAGACTCGGCGACAAATTCGCCACTCCAATCCGGATTGAACCGATAGATGGCGACGCGATCGCACCTCAAGACATGGCGCAATTCTTCTGTTGTCGCTGTGAATATCTTGTCAATATCCAGGGTTTGACGCATCCGTTGCAAGACTGTCGCGATCGCCCTCTCCCGCACTGCACTCTCCCGTAAGGCTTCCTCTGTGCGTTTGCGTTCAATGGCTGTGGCAATGATATTGGCAATGGCTTGCAAAAAGTAAATATCATCATCGGTGAATTGGCGTTTTTGGGTGGTATGAACCGCTAATACGCCAAAGGGTTGATTTTGACCGGGAATTCTCGTACTCATCCCACTGACAATCCCATGTTCCTGGAGTAAAGGTGAACCCTGAAACCGTTTCTCTGTGGGTAAGTCTGTGACAATAATCGGTTCCCAACAGACCAAACTATAACCGAATTGGGATTCTTTTCCAGCACTTACTGTAGCTTGACCCACTAATCCCGCTTGCCAACCGAATCCGGCTACAAGAAGCAATTCCTCACCATTGGGTAAACGTTGCAGAATTTGGCAATAGTCTAGATTCAACGTTTGGGCAACTAGAGTGACTGTCCAATCCATTAAGAGTGATAAATCTGCCTCAATTAATGCCTCTTTACCCAGTTGTGCGATCGCGGCGTCTTGGCGTTGGCGAATCCGTAGCGCTGCTTCGGCTTGTTTGCGTGGGGTAATATCAGTCACCCGTACCAGATGCATTGGCTGACCTGCCACATCAATTTGCCGAATTGCCAAGTTACCCCAAAATACGTTACCTTTTTTACTGACATATTCTAACTCTTGCTGCCAAAAGCCATAGCGCTTAACCTGATTGGCGATAGAACGGAGTTGTCCGGTCGTAAATCTTTTTTTTTGGAGAAGATGCCCCTCGGTATTGAGTAATTCTTGCTTACTTTGGGCTTCAAAGAGTTCTACCGCACGGTGATTGCAATCTGAAATCACCAAAGTTTTGGCATTGACGATAAAAATGGCATCAGCCGATTCATTAAATATCGATTCAAATAAGTCCTTAGCACGAGTATTGTCTTGGACTGTGCTAAATGACTGGGAGGTTGACTTTCTTAGCCAACGTGTGATCAAAATGATCATCCATGTCGTGCTCACGAATAGTCCTAGACATAAAATAATCGTCATGCGCGTGTTAATAGCGTTAGGCTGGAAAAATTTGTTGGTTTTAGCTAAAATTAAATGGTTAGAGGAATTGCCGGGCTGAGCGCGATCGCTAATTTCGTGAGCTAATTGAGCAGCTACCTCATTGACAGCTTGTCCATTGCTGAAAGTCAAATATCCCACTGACCCTACCATTGCTGCAATTGGCACAACAAAGAGGATAATCAGGATGGTTCCCAGGGACGTTTGCCTCAACTCCTGGGCAATCAGGTGGTATATTGTTCTAATATACATAGGAGGTGCATAGATAATCAAAACCCTACTTCAGACTAACATCCCCTAGAGTGTCAGTTTGTATTCAGGATTGCTGTAGCCATTAGCACCAGACAGACTAACAGAGTAAGTAGGTAGGAACAATTAAAGGCGGGCGGTGGGGATTGTCATTTGTAATACTCGCTTCCCGAAAAGAAGCAATCTACGTTTATGTAAGGGTTTGAGGCGTGCTTACAAAAACTAATCTAATTAAGCTTATTTCCACCAACCTACTTATTTGAATTAAAGGGATTTTAGTAAGCCAATTTAACTTTATACTTGACAAATTGGAAACTTTACTTTTGTTAGAGTTATCAAATGATTTAAGTGAAGGTTGCTTCTACCGATGAATGCAAAATTGAACAAGACTTGATATAATCTCTAATATTTGTTCCCAAACCCGCCCCTTAAGCCTAGTGTTGGGTCGAAACTCACTTTCACTTCATGTTTGCCAATTTCCTTCCCGCCCAAATCCAGCAGCTTACTGAGTCTACCTCAATTGCCCAAGCCCAGGCGATCGCACGCCAAGATATTCTCACACCCCTGAACCCCCAACCCATTGCCACCACTTATGTCCACCAGGGAAAAGGGGGAACACCCATCCTGTTATTACATGGCTTTGATAGTTCCATCTTTGAATTCCGCCGCCTGTTTCCCAAATTAGCTGAACACCAGGAAACATGGGCGGTAGATTTACTGGGATTTGGCTTTACGGATCGGATATCTGGGATCACGTTTAGCGCCAGCGCGATCGCAACTCATCTGTATTATTTCTGGAAAACCCAAATAGAAGTCCCCGTAATTCTGGTTGGGGCGTCGATGGGAGGGGCGGCGGCGATTGATTTTACCTTAACCTATCCCCAAGCCGTGAAAAAGCTGGTATTGCTGGATAGTGCAGGTTTCACCAGTCCCCCGCCCATTGGCAAATTGTTGTTTCCCCCCTTGGATTATTGGGCGGTTGAGTTTCTGCGGCGTCCCCAGGTGCGGGAAAATATTAGTAAGAACGCCTATTGTGATCCCAGGTTTGTTTCTGTTGATGCTTTACTTTGTGCTGCGCTTCATCTAGAAATGCCGGGATGGCATCGGGCATTAATTTCATTTACTAAAAGTGGAGGATATCCGCCCATTGCCCAAAAACTGAGCAAAATTCAGCAGCCAACTTTGATTTTATGGGGAAAAGATGACCGAATTTTGGGAACAAAATATGCTCACAAGTTTGAAGCGGCTATTTCTAATTCTCAACTAATATGGATTGATGACTGTGGTCATGTCCCGCACCTGGAAAAGCCGGAAATAACAGCAGAATATATACAGCAGTTTACTTATGAATAAGGACGGGTTTTGTTGTAAATTTATGGGTGAGACATACGGCAATTTTGAGAGGCAGGGCGGGTTTTGTTGTAAATTTATGGGTGAATATGTGAATTGAGTCCCTAAACCCGCCCCTACATTTATGACCACTGACTAAATGGATGCCGGACTAAATTAGCATTGTAATAGTGAGGATCTCCAGTTACTTCTTGACCAATCCAATCCGGTAACTCTACATCTTGATTTTCATCAGTTAGTTCGACTTCGGCAAAAATTAATCCTTCATTCTCACCCATAAACTCATCCACTTCCCAGACTAAACCCTTACACTCTATCCTATAGCGCGTTTTTTCAATCAAAGGGCGATCGCACAATGTCTCTAGCATCTCTTGAGCATCTGATCCGGGAATCGGATACTCGTACTCGACTCTGGAAAAACTCTCGGTTTTCCCTTTAATTGTCAGATAGCCCTGATCTCCAACTAAACGCACGCGCACCGTCGTCAGGTTATGAGTAGCAATATAACCTTGACGATAGAGCATTCCTTGACCAATGGTGCGCCATTGATCGCCTTTAACTAAAAATTTTCGTTCAATTTCGATTGCCATGGCTGCAATTGTAGCTCTTTGGGAACAAAAAATAGAGTATCAGTTTGGCAGGCGCGATCGCACTTAATACCGAGTTGCAGTTTAATATAGAATCCCCCTCAGCTTTACTTTTGTCCTACTACTTAGGGGACTTTGGTTAGGCAGCCAGTTGGGTGTGCCATCGAAGGGTTTATCCTGATCACAAAGAGGCGCGATCGCAGCTAAGAAAACCTGGCTAATATTCCATATATAGAATATGTTGGACTTATGGATCGGATTGTGACGCTTAAAGCCCTGTCCACCCTGCGGTTATTGAAACAGGTGCAAGATATCAGTATAATCAGAAGGTATAATGTTCAAAGCAATAATTATGTCAACCAAAACACTGGATATTCAAAAATTACAAATCACTGTTCTTGAATTAATCTCTTTGATTCAAGATGACCAAGAAATAGTAATTACTAAAGGTAATACTCCCATTGCTAGATTAACTCTACTTAATTCTGCTGAACCCAATATCTGGGAATCAGAAAAGACACCACAGCCAGGATTAAATTTAGGAGCGATGGTAATGAGTGATGATTTTGAACAACCTTTACCTGATGAATTTTGGTTACAAAATCCATGAAATTACTGTTAGATACACATACCTTTATTTTCTGTTCTTTATTTTCTGGGATAGTCAGCCATCAAAACTTTCTCCAAGAGCCTTAGAGTTATTAACGAATAAAGATAATCTTAGATTATTAAGTGTTGTTAGTCTCTGGGAAATACAGATTAAACAGCAGTTAGGTAAACTAAAATTAAATAAAACCTTGCCAGAAATTATAATTCTTCAACAGAATAATTATATCGAAATATTACCCATCACTGTTGATCATATTTTAGCTTTAGATAGTTTGCCGATGCATCACAAAGATCCTTTTGATCGGTTATTGATTGCTCAAGCTAATATAGAAAATGCTGTGCTGATTAGTTGTGATTCTGTTTTTGCTAATTACTCAGTTAAACTTGAATGGTAGTTTATTTTCTGTGGGAAAAAGGAGCGATCGCCACTAATCAAACGAAATGCGATCGCTCTTGGGGTTAGGGATTCGTAGACATCCCATCGGCAATTGAGAAGGTGCGTTACGCTTTTAGCTAACGCACCCTACTGACATCACCCACCTTAATTGTGACTTTATAAAAATGCTACAATCCTTACCTGACAATGCTTTACGCTAATTTCCTATTGCACCATTTTAGCTGGGTCATGCCACGACAAGATAAGCGCGATCGCACTATTGCACTATTACCTGAGATGGGGCATTCCACAAATCTTGGTTGTTGGAATAAGCCACCTTGTAAGTTGGGTTATAGTAGTAGTTCAATTGGAAATTGTTTAGACTACCCGCTGGTAAAACTCGGACGATCTGAATCGTAAACGTTTGCCGTAAACTCGTTGCCTGAGGTTCTATGTGTCCGATTTCGATTTGTGCTGACGGACGCCACTGCCCATCAGAAGACAGGAATTGTGTCTGAACATTGGGCTGATCTGGAGTTTCCCCAGTGGATATAAAGACTGAGACATCAAGAAGAGAAACTGGCAGTTTGTTGATGACGTAAAAGTAGCTTGTGTAGGTGTAGCTGGGGCTTGCATCATCTTTTATGAAGTGCTTAAACGATCTTTCCAACTTAATTCCCACCACAGGGTCGCCGTCAAGCCTATAATCGGGATTGTAATCCTCGTTGTGAGTCAGAAGGTTTGTGTATAGAGAGGACATATTAATATGCTCTAGTCAAGTTATTTACACTTTTATGACGTTCCCCCACCCCAATTTGTGAATTTTTCGAGTTACAGGCAAATTTTCTCCCCAAAAATCCACCCTCACCCCTTAAAACCCTTCCTCCTCTTACTTTTCAGCCGCCGCAAACTCTGCTCAACCTCCCCACGCGCCGGATACAACAACTGCTGACTCAACGCACTTTCATACGCCTTTCTTGCTCCCAACCAATCCCCCAACCCCACCAACGCTCTCCCTAACCAGTAATCAGCCGCCGCCCGGTTAAACGCCCTCAATTCCTGACATCCCTCACCAGCCACTTCCCACCACCGCTGACTAGCCTCAGCATCCCCCAGTACTCGGTAACTCTCCCCCAACCACACCGCCGCAGATACAGATTGTAAACCCCCTACTGGCAAAAGCTGCCATCCTTTCTCCAACACCTCCACCGCTTCCCGATGTTTGTTCGCCAAAGCCAACACCCGCCCATGACGCAACCAAGCATCAGCTAAGTGGGGCTGTAGTTTTATCCCCGACAGAGAATTAAGTATTTATGGTCAAATCATTCAAAACTTTTGTATAGCAATACTAATGCAGGTTAGACAATTCTTTACTGTTGCCTGTTAAGAATTGTCTATTGGTATAAACTGATGTATTTATGTATACCAGTATTGCTATATCACCCTAACAAAAAAAATATACCACAAAGTTAACTCCTTGTCTACCCAATCGGAAAACAAAGTTATAGCAACCGCCATAGCTGTTAGGACACATCATTTATGTAGAGACGCGCCATGGCGCGTCTCTACAATGGTGCCGACTTATAAATTCAAGAGGAATAGGTCAGATCCAAGAAACAATACAGCAGATTTCAGGTTGATGAGGTACAGCCTCTAAGCAAGATCCCCGACTTCTTCAAGAAGTCGGGGATCTGTCTGTGTACCTCACTTGCTTGAAAAGCGCTGTATATTAGTTAGTTATTTAAAATTGCAGCAATGATCAGAAAAAAAATAGTAATATTATCAGAACAAGTTAACAAACTGCCGCCGTACCTATTAGTATTATATCAAAGCGGCTGCGTCTCGCTAACCCCAACTAAATCGGAGATTTTAGTTGGGGACTGCGCTCGACAACTGTTCAAGCCCCGGCATTTATGCCTGGGGTTCCTCACTGTCGGCGAGTCATTGCCATTACCGCATTGACGGTGAGTTCAGGCAAATTACCCAAAGCTGGTAACTTGTCCGATCCTGAGCATACCAGCGGCAGATCATCCCCCTGCCAAACCCATATCTGTTGACGGGTGGGGTCAATTAACCAAGCTAATTGTGTGCCGTTGCTCAGACAATGGAGAATCTTCTTCTGTAAGTCTAGGGTACTTTGGTCAGGAGAGCGAATTTCAATCAGCCAGTCTGGTGTGCCATCGAATGGTCCATCCTGATCAGGAAGACGCGCGATCGCAATAATGGAAATATCCGGCACGGGTGAGTAGGGAGGAACTAAACAGCGTAACTCTTGAACCGCTTCAAACTCGTCAGTATGGCGGTTGATGTAATTAACCAGATTGCGTTGTAGGCGCGAGTGAAACAGAGTCGGCATTGGCTTTTGGATAGCACACCCATTTAGGAACTCCCAAGCCGGAGAAGACTCGATA
Organism: Coleofasciculus sp. F4-SAH-05; assembly: GCF_040222985.1. Lineage (NCBI taxonomy): Bacteria > Bacillati > Cyanobacteriota > Cyanophyceae > Coleofasciculales > Coleofasciculaceae > Coleofasciculus > Coleofasciculus sp. F4-SAH-05. Next base: position 23,067 of record NZ_JAVKBY010000063.1, on the reverse strand, counting down.
TTGGGTTGAGACAGAAACTCAGCGAGTGGGGTAGTGATTACTGGACTCATGATATAGAAAAAGGCAAAGGGCTCCAAGGAAAGGAGCTTTTGTTGCAAGGAAGAAGGATATTACGGTTATTTCGGCGGACATGATATCAAAGCGGGTTTTGTACAAAGGTTACTATCAATAGTGAAAAGAAAATCCGATTACCCGCCCCTACAAACCAGGTTTCCTGACGGTTGTGAAGGGTCAAAACTCCCCCTACCTTAGCTACCAATACCCAAACGTACCGCTAACGCTGGCGTGAAGGGAATCAACGTTGCCACCATTAAAAACAGCGCCACTAAGCCTAAAATAGCTCTCGTATCATCTGGTTCCGTAATTTCATTGAGACTCGGACGCTCCAAAGAACGCTGCAAAAACAAAATGATAATTGCCCAATACAAAATCAATGGATTAGAGGGATTCGCTAATGCCACAATACCCAAGATAACCAACGTCGCAATCGTCGTGCGGCGAGCTGTTTTGCGTCCATAGATAGCTTGCACAACCCGCCCCCCATCTAACTGTCCGGCTGGCATTAAATTCAACGCACTAATCACTAACCCCAGCCAACCCATAATCGTTAAGGGATGAACATCAACAAGGGGTGCTTGCAGAGAATTTCCCAAAATAATCCGGGCTAACCCACCAACCAAAACCGAACCTTGGAAAAATTGAGCCGGAACCTGAAAGGTACTGCCTTGATCAGACAAAACCAAGCCCAACAGCAGTAGGAAAACAGACGCAATCCCACCCGCCGCCGGTCCAGCTAAGGCAATGTCAAATAAAGCTTTACGGTTAGGAACCAATGATTCAAAGCGGGTAATCGCCCCAAAAGAACCAATTTGTAAACTGGGAATAAAAAATGGGAAACTCAAGCGAACCTGATGACGCCGTGCTGCCCACAAATGACCGAGTTCGTGAACTGCCAAAACTGTGCAAATCCCCAAACCTAAGGGCAAGGTTTCATTCACCCGTTCAGGTGCGGTAAACAAATCAAAATTGAGCAAAAATCCAGCCGCTTCTAAGCTAGTAACAATGGTAGCCACCAGCAACACTCCTGCCAAAATCTTCTGGGGAATCGTTAGCGGTTGCGGATCATTGCTACTGGGTAGAACAATCACCACAGGTTTTCCTTCGGGATCTTCAACTAAAAAGAGTCGGTAGCGATCATCCAACCGTTGTTCTAAACTGGCAGATAAACGGGAATGCACCGCCTCAGGCTCACCGCCACGCAGATTCCCCTTAAATATCACCCCTTCCTGGTAGGGAATGGTTTCTGTGGCAAAGAATGTATCAATACCAAAAATTCCCTGGATAGTCTTCAGATCGTCTGGCGAAATGGGTATAACTTCAGTTCCGGCGGGACTACTACTCTCTGGTGATGGGGCGGTTGCTGAGGTGTCTTCTTGCGGTGATGCATTTTGACTGTCGTTGGGATCAGATTTCTCATGGAGTAACTGGTTGGCACGCTTCTGCAAGACGGCATCTTGACCTTCTTCCCGCAACCGTTTACCGAGGAAAATATAGATCCCGGTTGAAACCACCAATAACAATAAGATACCAACAATATTCAGATAAATTCCGGCAGCTAATAGGACAAAAAATATCAGCCAGGGAACCGTTAACACGAGGGACTGCAACCAGGCGAGGATGCCGAGTTTGCCGTAAGTTCTGGCACGCCTATATCCCCAACCGATGACACCAAGGGCGACAAGGAGAAGTAAAACTGTTGCAGTCGTCTCTGATCCGTTGAACATGTTTAATGAAACTTGTAGCAGCAAAAGCCAATAGTTCTACTGTAGCTGAGTACGGGAAGCTGCGGAAAGTCGCTGTTGATGAATCACTCACTACTGCTGGTAACTGAGTAACGCTTGTCTGAGATTTCCTTGCTGTTGACTCAACAGGCGATCGCAGACTGGGACATCTTCTCCTGTCCAGTGCATCAACAGTGCCAGTTTCACCCGGCGTCCGCTGCGTTCGAGTAAAAATCCGGCTTCGTCTCGACTCAGGTCAGTCAGGTCTTGTAGAATTCGTAAGGCACGGTCATGGAGTTTTTTATTGGTAACCGCGACATCGACCATGCGATTACCGTAAACTTTACCCAGTTGCACCATTACACCTGTAGACAGGATATTCAATACCATTTTGGTCACGGTTCCGGCTTTTAAGCGTGTCGAACCGGCAAGAATTTCTGGACCAACAAGTAAGCGAATATCTAAATCCACCTCATAACTGACTTGTTCAGGGGGGACACAGGCGAGCAAAATTGTCGTGGCGCCTCGTTGTCTTGCCGCTTGCAATGCCCCGCGTACATAGGGTGTTGTCCCACCTGCGGTAATGCCAACCACGACATCTAATTCCGTCACCTGACGGTGCGCGATCGCGTCACTGCCATCTTCTTCCCTATCTTCCAAGTTTTCTGAACTTCGGATTAACGCCCCGGCGCCGCCAGCGATAACGCCTTGTACCAGTTCGGGAGGTGTACAAAAGGTGGGAGGACATTCAGCCGCATCCAATACTCCTAAGCGTCCGCTAGTCCCTGCACCGACATAAAAGAGACGCCCCCCTTGTTTCAGGGCTTTTGCCGTGCGATCAATGGCTTGTGCTAGTTGAGTTCTAACGGCCGCGATCGCACGAATCGTTTCCTCATCCTCGCGATTAAACAAATCCACTAACTCTAGCGAGGTTAGCTGGTCGAGATTTTGACTTTGAGGGTTTACCTGTTCCGTTAGCAGATAACCCCGTTCCTCCAACTTTTTCATTACAACAATCCCTCTAGCTGACGGCGAATTCGATCCAGATCAGACATCTCTGGTTCTTGATTTGGCGTCCCATTAGGTTGCCAGTCTGTTTTTTCCACATTTGTTTCCGGCGGTAATGCCAACATCCCGGTTTCAACGAGTTGGCACTCATAGCCGGCACTTTGGCAGAATTCTTCAATTTCCTCAACCTCCAGCGCTTCCACAGAAGGATTGGGGAAATCCTGGGCTTCCAGCATCCCGCCAAAACGGATGGCGTCATCCTCTGACTCAAACATCAACACCACATTGCGATCGCTGATTTGCAGGGTGTGAATCCCCTCGTTTTCGCTACGAGTATTGAATAAGAGAACATAGACTTGTTTCGGTGCAACCATAACCTATTCAGATGGGAGTGATCGACAGACAAAAAAATCGTCTTTACTCAGATTAATACCAAATCCGCTTTTGTTACCCCCTTTATCGTTTGGTTACTTTTTCCTGGGAACTCTCTGCCTTGGAGCCTTCTGTCTTATCCTCACTCACCAGCCACTCGACCATAACGAGCGATAAACCTCTGGCTGGGGTGCTGTTGATGGCACAACCACGCCCACATCTGATCGCCACAGCAGAAGTGCCACCACTCCCCCGGATGACGCTGAAATCCTGCCTTTTGCATGATATCCCGTAACAATTGCCGATGGGCATGATAAGGGAGATGCAATGCGTGGGCATAATAATCGGGATGAGATCGGGGTGAGAGTTCGTCAATCTCCGATCCCATGTCAATCGTCTCACCTGTCTCATTGACCAGAGTAATATCCACGGCGGAACCCGTACTATGAGGCGGCGGGGTCAATGGATCAAGACTCGGTAATGCCCAGATTTTATACACTTGCTGCCATATTTTCTGGCGTTCTGATTCCGATAGAATCGCTGGGTTTAGGTTTTGCGATCGCACAACTTCAGCAAATGTATGGTTAACCATAAATTCCTGAACCGCGACAGGACGATAGGCATCAAAAATCAGGATACGCCAGCCCGGACATCGCTGTTGCAGGTCATTTTGAGCTGTCATTAGTGCCTCTAACACCGTCTGGCGCAAATGGTAGGGAGACGTCTTCCCGTAAGGAGCGCCCAGTTTTTCATAAGGATGAAGGGATTCCACCGCGAACCGCTCCAAGGGTATGGGAACTAGGGGTTCTCCACAGTCTCGAATCGGAATCTGGTAATAGGGTTTCATTGTTCTTATCCATGATCATTAGTCCTTTGTTTTCTAGCACCGCCATCAGACTAATGACTCAAGACAGGTACAAAAAATCCCCTGACCGTCAGAACAAGCGTTCAGGGGCTAAAGAATACAGTGTTTCCTCTTAGAACATATCCAACTCAAAGAGCGAAATAATCCGTATATTTCCGGAAATTTGCTGGCTAGTTCGTTTGTATTACCGTAGAAACACGGAGAGTATTGTATCTTTTTATAAAGAAATATTAAATTAATTAAAGATGGCGGACTTTCACGGTAAGACCCGCAAGAAAAAAGGACTTACGTTTAGACACGGAGATACTGCTTAGATAACTCAATGGCGTAAGTCCTTGATAAGTCGTATGTGCTTAACTACTATTGTGTATTTCTACTTACGTAATTTCCTCAGCAATAGTAATGAATCTTAATACGCGATTTAGCGGATTTATCTCTCTTGGCGAAATCTGTAAAACTCACCTCTACAATGCTGCCGAAAGTCCTAATCGATGTGTCTACTGCTATAAGTTATCAGTGTGTGCCAAAACGTTATCTGTAAAACCCGCCCCTACACCCTACAGATCGGCTCCCCCAGCTTCCCCAGCTCCCCCAGCTCCCCCAGCTTCCCCAGCTCCCCCAGCTCCCCCTGCTCCCCCAGCTCCCCCAGCTCCCCCAGCTCCCCTCTCATCCTTGGGAGTTGCGTCCGGAATCGGATCATAACCCCCCGGATGAAATGGATGACAGCGTAGGATGCGCCGCAGTGCGAGGATACTTCCACGCCACGAACCAAAGCGTTCAATGGCTTGTAGGGCATAGGTTGAACAGGTTGGATGAAATCGACAGGTTGGCCCAAAGATAGGAGAAATTAAGGTTCTGTAGGCTCGAATCAGCCAGAGTAATAAAATTTTCATCATGTAATAGAGTGTTATTGGCACTCCTCTGTTATTCGTGTTAACTCTTGTTTGACTCAATAGCGTTCTTAGAATCAATTCCGGCGTTATGGCTCCACATTAGTATTGTGGCGCTGGGGCTAAGTCTGATTGTGTTCTCTGCTGAGACACTCCATCGCCGGACTTCTACGAGTTCAGAATTAGCCCGCAAAGTCGTTCACATCGGTACGGGTAATGTGATTTTGGTGGCTTGGTGGTTACAAATTCCCGCCTGGGTGGGTATAGCCGCATCTATCATCGCTAGCGCGATCGCACTTTTGTCGTATTATGTGCCATTTCTGCCCGGTATCAACAGTGTGGGACGTAGAAGTTTTGGTACATTTTTCTATGCCATGAGTATGGGCATCCTCATCGCTTGGTTTTGGTCCCCCCATCAATTCCACTATGCTGCTATTGGCATTTTAGTCATGACTTGGGGAGATGGACTAGCGGGATTAATTGGTCAGCGATTTGGGCAGCATAAGTACCAAATCTGGGGGATGACAAAAAGCTGGGAAGGTTCTTTGACAATGACTCTCATCAGCTATGGGGTCAGTTGTTTAATTCTACTTGGGGTTCAGGGTAATATTTGGCAAACGTGGTTACTCCCTATCGCTGTGGCGTTAGGGGCTACCGGTTTAGAAATGTTCTCGAAGTGGGGCATGGATAATCTTACCGTACCTGTCGCCAGTGCTGCTTTAGCGTTTTACCTTCATCAACTATTTCTCTTCGTCTGAGTTTTGAGTGTGTAGGGGCGGGTTTAAGTCAGTGACATTCACTTGAAAATAGTCCTGATTGCGGCAATAGCGATACAAGCGATACCCCCTATTTCTAATATCCAGTTCATCCTCAATCCGACCACTTGCCAACCGATCAAGGCATCAATATGATGAAAGGATGAGGCGCGAATGACAATAAAACAAGAAAGGAAAATTAAACCTAAAAGCGCTAACCGATAGGTTCGCCGTTCAGCATAAATGGCGCGTCCAATTACCGAAACTAAAACTAACGCAGCAACCACAATTCCTACAATAAATTGCGTCTGAACCATCCGACGCTGCTGATACCAACCCTGAGATAGCGCTAATTCCTTGCCGACTACAGTCACCAAAGACTGTAGATCTAATTGCTTATTAATACCCAGCAATAATAAAAGAATGGCGAATAATCCCCATAGCCAACGAATTTGACTCACTCGCTGTAGAGGGAAGACGAGCGGATGAGGTAAGGCATTGATCAGGCACAATAACGCTGTGATAAAATACGCCACGACTGTAAACCAGCCCATAAACGTAGGATCACCGATTCCGGGTTGCCAGTGACCATTAATAATAACTGCGAAAAGTTGCATCCTGTGTGGAAAAAAGTTTTAAGTTTTGAGGACAGTCGAAAAACCTAAACCCCCAGCCCCCTTCCCTACCCCCCTCGTTCCCCCCTGCTGCTACAAGAGGGGGGAAGACAGCGGATGCTTCGCTTTTTTTGCACGGAAGGGGGAGCATCTAAGCCCCTCCAAATAAAAAAATATATTCCGCTGCCCTCTCCTTGTAGGAGAGGGCTAGGGAGAGGTTCGGGGAGGGGGAAAGGGAAGGGGTCTGATCCCTCAGTTAATGACCAGCCGTATCCGGGGAGGGGACAGGGGTCAGGCATAGCTCAGTTGTTGCAAGGTAAGATTTGATTGGGTCATCCAGTTTTTTGGATTCATCCTTCCATTCTAACCTAAGATGAGCGGCTCTTGTATTTCTGCCACGCTGCACTAGCGACTCCGTACCTACGTTGCCCCGCTATCCCTCCCCGTGATGGCGCGTGGAGGACGGGGATTCCCGCAATTCATGTTGAGTTTTAATTGTGTAGGGGCTGGTTTATGAATTTTCGCACAAGCTATTAATGATAACGTTTATTCACAACCCACCCTAACCGAGTTTTAAGTTATGAGTTTTGAATTATGAATTTAAAGTCCTTGTTCCCTGTGCTACGAAAAATGACGGAGCGTGCTTGGCGCTTCGCGAATATGAGCAATCACCAATCCCCCATCCCCAATGAAGCTATGCTGCTGACGGATGAATTGCTCCTCTATTACAAACGCTGTCGGCGTCGAGCGTTTCTCGATTATTATGGTGATCCGAGTCAAAAAGATCCGCCCCAAGATTTTCTACTGAAACTGCGCCAAGATAGTTCGGCGCATCGGCAAGCTATCCTCAAAAGCGCAGAATACGAGGGAAGCTATGGTTCTGCCGGAGAAAGTCCACTCCTATCCTTATTACCGACTGGAGCAAACCTAACACCGATACAAACCCCTAACTATGGGCGAGATGATTGGCAAGCGGGAGCGCAGGCGACGTGGGAGTTGATGCAGCAAGGCGTCGATTGTATTGCTAAGGGAGTTTTGCTCCGGCAAACGGTTGAGGGAGTCACGCTGCTAGGTTCTGCTGATTTATTGATTAAACAGCCAGGATACTCGATTTTTGGGGATTGGATGTATGTTCCCGTCTCGATTAAATTCGGCAGGCGGGCTAAGGCAGATTATCAAATCATCGCCGCGTTTCATGCCCATCTTTTGGCTGAAATACAGGGAAGTTTGCCCAGTCAGGCTTGGTTAATTTTACGTCGTCAAAATGCCTACTCGGTGACTCTGGATAAATGGCTACCCCTGATGCAGGCGGAGTTGGCAGACTGTACTCAAACTCTGCAACAACCTCAAGCGCCGGAAGTCTTTATCTCACGGCAAAAATGCGGGCTTTGCCATTGGCATAGTAGCTGTTATGCGATCGCGCAATCTCAAAAGCATATTTCTTTGATACCCGGTGTTACGCCAAAGCGCTACCAGAGTTTACAGGAGTTAGGGATAACGACGGTAGAATCCCTTGCCCAAGCTGAGATTAGCACCTTGGCATCTGAGTTTGGCAGCGAAGTGGGATTAAATTTAGTGCAACAGGCTCAATCGATTCAGCACAATCGGGTGATTCTGCGTCAAAGAGTTGATCCAGCTAGGGAGACTCCACCATTTGACAGGTTGACAGAATCGGATAACAATGCAAATGGTGCTGGAGTTAATTCTTACTCAGAGTTTCAGCCTTCCATGAGATATATGGATCGATTACCCCAAGCCTCTGTCGAACTCTTCTTTGATATCGAGGCTCAACCCGACTTAAACCTGGACTATTTACTAGGTATCTTGGTGATTGATCGCTCCACCAATACCGAGACATTTCATCCCTTCTTGGCAGAACATCCCGACGACGAAGGCTTCATCTGGCAGCAATTTTTAGAGTTGGTGTGGCTCTACCCCGATGCTCCCATCTTTCATTTTTCTGATTATGAAGTCGAAACCGTCAAGCGCTTAGCTAAACTTTACAAAACCCCCTTCACCCACCTACAGCCCTTACTGTCACGCTTTGTCGATGTTCATCAACAAGTTATGAGTACTGTTACCCTACCCGTGGAAAGCTATTCACTCAAACATTTAGCTCGGTGGTTAGGCTTTGAGTGGCGCGATGCGGCGGTAACAGGTTCTCAATGCGTTTGTCTCTATGAACAGTGGCTGACAACAGGCGATCGCACGGTACTGGAGATTATTCAACGCTACAATGAAGATGATTGCCGTGCTACTTATCACTTGAAGGACTGGTTATGCGGATTTTTGCAGGCAAATGCTTCCACCTCTGCCTGAAGAATACGAAGTTATGCAAAGATTTCTGAAAAAAACTGAACTGGTTATTAATATTACAATTTTCTCTAATCAATCAATGTTAGCGTAGATAACATTGAGGGTTTCGCAGTCGTTGAATCGGATGGAAGCCCTCTAGGAACTTTTAAGAGGTGATCGCTATGCTTCCTATCTTCCTGATTCTTTTGCTCAGCGCCATTGCAAGTCTCTGGCTGTCTTTACGTGCCTCTCACGAAGTTTCCCGAGTTTTAGCTATAGGTAGCGCCATATTTTGCTTAATCTTTGGGTTTGCTATGGCACCGTGGGTTATTCAGGTTTTGATTGTTCTGTCGCTTTTGGGCATCGAACGGTTATATCCTTTCCGGAAAACAGCCGCTGAATTGGTTACTCTCTCTCCTACTAAAAGACGATGACTTGTTTGTTGAGGTCTACTCCAGACTATCATTCATTCAGCCAGATAGTCTACTCCCCCAATCTATAACAGAAAAAAGTTAATAAATGAATGAATGAATGAATGAATGAATGCCCCAGCTTCACCGCTGGGGTATTTTGATCGGAACTTCCCCCCAGTGCAAATGTACTATACTCAATTCGGCATACATAACCCTGTTATATCCAGATTGTAGAGACGTTGCATGCAACGTCTCTACAGGGTTTTCGCTCCTGTGTTTCCATGGGACGTGCTAGGGTACAGCGCTAGTCATCAGATAGCTCGTAATCGTCATCTAGCATGAGGACATAATCAGCCATCTGTTTAGCGTAATGAAGAACTCTAGGCACTTCTAAGAAGTCTTCGTATTGCAAAACTCCATGACGGGATTCGTGAGCGATCGCGGCTAAGTCGAGTAAGTTGTCCTTGTCATCGTCTTGATAGTAACCTATGGTAATCTCAACCAGAGAAGGGTGTACCCAAGGTTTTTCGGGTTGCTCTATCCTTGATAAATTGTTGGGTATGCTACTCATTGTTGAAGATTTATTACCAAGACTAAAAAATACACGGTCATTGTCTAAATTCCTGAATAGACCAGTAATAAATCCAGATTTCCCATCCATACCAAACCACTCTGATGTTTCATCCCCAGAGCGTAATCGGATAACCCGCAGTCCAGGAAATTTCTCAAAAACAGGTTGGTCTCGCTCGGCAAACGATAATCCCTCGACGGAAATTTGTCTATCCTGTAGCCACGTCCATTGCTGACGGATATTCTGAGCTAAACAGTAAAGTAATGTCGGCTTGCCTCTTAACTCTTTTTTGTTGAGAGTCTGCTGAATAAATGTTCTAATTTTAGCTTTACTTTTAACATCATTGGTAAAGCCTTTTCCCTCCTTATTTATGCGGGTCAAGGCTTCATCATAGGGTATCCACGATTCTAAACCGGGAAAAATAGCAGTGATTTCAGCCGTCCGAGAAGACATTTTGACAATGACGGGAATTGTTTTGGGTTTGGCATCAGCGCTAGTTTCGGACGTTCGATTGACCAACCATAGCCCTACTTCATTGATAGGGGTATCTGGGTCTACATGGGGAAGTGTTATGTCAGATGGAGCCATCCGCACTCCTAGAGAGCGCAATAGGTCGATCAAGCTACAGATAGCTTTTTGACAATAACTTTTTGGTTTGGGAGTAATAAACTGGCTGACAAGTCCCTGATCTGCAAAACCGAGACGAATAGCACGTTTTGGGTCTCCCCAAGGGGCTAACTTATATTTAGTTTCATTTTCTTTACCTTCGTTATTTCTTTCGACAAACTTCCAATGTTTTTTATCATAAAGTTCAAACCAAACCCCCACTTTACCCCGTAGTTTTGATTGACTATGCTGCACAAGATCCGCGACTTCACCCCTTCGCTTATTTATCGCTTTTTCTCGCTCTGTACTCTTCGGTTTAAATTCAGGAGATAAATCTAAGCGTTGGGCTAAACCAGCCACTTCATCCACACAGATAGTCACTGTTAAACCTTCCGGGAACGAGTAGGGGCACGATAATATCGTGTCCCTACTTCCGGGTTCTGCATTTGGCAACCCTAAGCAATACTGTATGGCTTTGAGGCGTTCTACCAGATTTTCTTCGTTGATGTACCAAATCCAAATGGTTAAATGTTCGCCAATGGATGAACGAATTGCACGCCGCAATGTTGCTTGTTCACCACGACGTTCTTGATAAAACTGCTCAAGCCGCACCTTAAAATCTGCTTGCGTCTCTTCTGGTTCTGGTTTCCAGCTAAGACGCTCTGACTCCTGTTTTTTTAAGAGTTCTTGGCAGCGCAATTGGTAATCTGATTCAGATTCTCTTTTTTTCTTGGTACATTTATTCAGTTCGGTTTCATGTTTACGTAACAGTCTTTTTTTTCGGACGGCAAATTGCTTTTCGCTTTCGGCTTTTTTTCTAATAATAGGCTCATCAAAACTTTTTTTTGGCTTTTTCAAGTCAAAGAACTGACTTGACTGCTTGTCTGTCTGATATTTTTCCCGTTGACAATCTATCGGTTGCCAACAGTCCTTTAAGACATCAGCTATTTGTCTTAAGAGTTCGTGAGTATTAGTTGTAGGTAATCCTTTCGCTACTTTATGCTTGGGTTTCATCCCTTCTTTATAGGCAATGCCAATGTTAGGATTACCGCTTAAAGCGTCTGATGGATTAGCTAATAGTTGTTGCGGAGTCACTGAAAGAATGTCTAATTTTTTCAACAATATAGCTAGGTTTTCATCCCAATCGGCTACACCTTTCTTTAATACCATCCGGCAAGAGAGGAAATAGTCTGTCCACTGCTCAGGATTTAGTGCTTGTCCCCAATTCAGTTGGGCGCGAATGCAGGCGTTACTACCGTGATTTTTTGACAATTTAGAATCGTTTACACTGAGCCAGCGCCTAATGCTTGGCTTAACATCTAATCGGGGATAATGCAAATCAGGTTCCTGCACCATCCTCACTGTTAAAACTATTGAGTAATAGTAAGTTTGTCCGTCTTCTGTGTAATTTAACGGCTGCCAAGATATTAACTCTGCTCCTTGCCCACTTGATGGTATCGTTCGGTAAAACTGAAGTTTTTCGCCATCCACTTCAAACTTTAGTCCGGGTTTGGTTAGTTCTTTCGCTAGGATGTGAGGCAACAAAATAAAATCACTGCCAGAGAGTTTAGCCGTTCCATTTGGATAAGTTGTAAACTGCTTTGTATAGGATACCTCTCTCCTTTCCCAAACCAATTTTTCGGCAGACAGATAACTCATCGCCAATTGTCGTTCTTGAGCAGTTATGCCAACTTTCCTTTTATTACTTGGTTCTTCGGGAAATTCTGTATCTATCCAATAAGACAAAATAGCTGACAAAGGTTTTTTGGGGAGTTGGTGAGGACTGTATAACCAAAACTCCCCTGGTTTCGGCGACAGTTTGCCAATGTAAATTAAACCAGGAGCTAGTCTTAATGCTCTATTGAGAGACTTCACGGGAAGGCTGGCTTGTTCAATCGCTTTATTATCCCGCTTGGCAGTAAGTCGTCTTATTTGTTGCTTGGCATCATCGGGAAACTTTAATCCAAAAAACTCTTGAGGTGGCAAGTCAGATTTTAAGCGGAAAGCACATAAACGGATTTTTGGGTAGACCATGAGTAATAACCTATCAGTATAAGTAATTAGAGATTGACTGGGGGTAAACCAGAAAGCTTTCTAGTTTTAGCGATCGCACAATAAAAAGGGCGATAGAGAGATTGCACGACCAAGCGATCGCGTAGAGGAATTTGTGGGTCATTTTCAAAATAAGGACGCAGTAAATTTACAATCCCGACAAGGACACTGGTAGCAGCAATATCTTCTTTTCCATCTTGGTTTCTAGCCGTATTTATCCCAAATTTAGCGTCGCACCAAAAAACTTGTGCATTGGCATTACCACGAATTAGACGCCCTATTACTTGCCAAAGAGAAACAAGAATATCCCACTGCACAGCCTCGCGATCGTCTACAGGTAGCGTCCTTAATTTGAGTGAGAGGTGCAGCAGGTGAAGCCATTGATGATACGCCGTATCACGAAAATTATCGCCTAATCCCCTCAAGGTTTCCCCTGTAGCTGTTTTATGATTGTCAATTGCCCAACGGTTGATGGAGTAAATGGCATAAGATAAATCGTCAGGAACAGGGTGAGGTAAAACTAGAAAGTAAGCCGCTCCAATTACCGCAATTCCATTCTCATAGACAATATTATGCCCTCGCTCAAATGCTTTAATTGGACTGATCAGAATTGGTTCAGGTCTTGTAGTAAAATCTGGCGAACGCCCCCGTTGCAACAACTTATAATTCTCCGGGTTGTCGTTCCAATTCTCCGAGTCTTCATCATCCGGAGAAAGAGCTACGATCTTATGTTCCCATTCTAAATTTTTTAAGCATTCATAAACCCACCTAACTTGTTCATAGCTGTTAACCATTAATGATATTTTTCTCCCGTTCAAGGCTTTGAGTTTGTCAGTTAGATAGTCTTCTTCTACTAACTTAGTAACAATTTGTTCTAGGTTACGACGCTTATTATCTCCTGCTCCCGACACAGAGATAGCGTTTTGATGCTTATCGAAGAAGGGTAAAAACGTTGAAGTTATGACCATTTCCTTTGATGTATCTGGTACAAGCACTCCATAAACAGGTACATCAACATGATAGGCAGGTGATTTTCCCGCCCAACTTGTTCCCGACATCAACAATAGGTGGGGACTGGCAATATTATCGGCTTTGAATAATTCATCAAAATGCAGTAACAACCAACGTCCAACACCCGTGCAGCGAAAAAACTGTAAGCTACCTAATGAGTCTCTGTAGGATTTGTGGTACTGAAATGCCAGTTGATTTCCCATTGGCATTGCTGGAATAACCGCATTAAAATCTGGTGGGGGAGCATCAAACCACATTGAATCTGATGTATCCAGATTTAGGATTCCTTGCACCTGTCGCCATTTGATCATCATAAAGGAGAGCTTACTTTGCAGAACACAGACTAGCAAGGCAAACTCTAGTTTGACGGAAATTTCATTGATTTTTTCCGAAGACAAGGGAACCGTTGTAGTTTGCTCAACCCATGTCCGAATAGCTGCACGTTTTTTGTCTTTTTTAGCCAAGGTAAACAAGGGATTACGCTCGTCGTCTAAATTTTCGATATATCGCTCAAACGTACCCTTCATTAAGGCATCGCATTGTTGAGATTGTTCTACATTATCCGGGTCTGTCCTTGTTAGTAACGTAGACACCTCTCGCAACAATAGCCAGTCCGTGAAATAATGCTTAGAGTCTCGCCATTTAGCTAAGTCATTTTCATTGCTCAATAGGTGGTAGATTTTATCGGCTGTGCCGTTAGCTATACGGCAAGCGTCCCACCAATCTGAGACAATATCATTCTCAAGCAGTCTTGACTTTTTCTGCTTTAATTTGTCTTCAACATAATCGTGGAGCTTGTTCAACCAAGCATCTCTAGCAGGTCTGCACAATGTCTTATCAGGGCTAAATGCTTTATCCAGATAGGCTTGGTGTTGGTCAACTTCATCCACAATGACCAAATCACTGCGCCTACAAACCAATTCAAAATACAGGATACTCTCTCGGTTTATTACTCGTGGAACCCTGCTATAAATTAAGCTTCCTGGTGTGGCAATCCAGATAGAAGCATTAACTAGATCGCAGTCTTTTTTATGAGAGGGACATACACCGTAAGCTGGACAAGCTTTGTGCTTAGATAATGGTTTTGATTCGTCTTCGTTGCTTGTCTCTATAGGTTCCAAGTTCAAACATGGCTGCATACCAATTTCAAACGGTATTTCCATCTCCGGCTTAACTGAAGGGGTCAATAGGCAAGTATTACTCAGCCACTGGAACGCCGGATGGTCTTGGTTAAACGCTTCATTTGGATTAGAGTTGTAAACGGCTTTATGTAATCTATTTAAGTGGCTGGCTTTGTTGGAATTCCCCAAGATAGGAGCCACGTCAGTAATTCCCACTTCGGCAAACATTTTAGTCAACTCAAAAATTTGTAGCACATCCGCTACAACTAGAGTAACGTGCAATTTCTTACGCCACGCACAGACTGCCAAAACTTTCATCAAGTTGGACTTGCCGGATGACACCATCCCGACTAAATGCTGGATTATATTGATGGTTAAAGTCTCAGCATCAACTAATTCTTGGGTATCGTTAAATACTTGTAGTTGGATTTTACTAAAAAGACTTACCCATTTTGAGTTTAGTCCCCTATTATTTCTTTGCTCATCCATCCATGCGGCTGTTTCCCTAAGTTCAGCCCAAGATAGTTGCAGTGGATTCCTCAACGACACACCAGCTATATTGTGATTTTGTGGACGTTGGAAATTAGCAATCAGAGGCGATATCGCAACGGTTTCCTTTTTCCCTTTTACCTCGCACTTATAATTTCCAGCTTTAGCCCAAGCCAGCGCCTTTCTTTGCGATAACTCTACTGACTTATTTAAGGTATCGTTATAAATCTGGAATCGGTGATTGGCAACTGTAATATTAGTTCGCCTTCGATATTGCCAAGATTCCCCTACTTCATACCCACGACTATCTGACGGAAAATCTCGATAACGCTGTAGGGCTTCTTTCCAGATAAATGGACTATCGAAGTGTGGCAAGAGATGACGAGCGATCGCCAACATTCGATACTGATTTTCCGTCCAATTTTGGCATTCTGGATGCGAGATGGGATAACCAGTCAGTAGCACCCAAAGACTATTCGCTGTAGCGCCAGGAAGCAAGAGGCTCAACAGGTAAAGTCCTAACTCGATCTCACATAACTCTTTATCTAAATCGTTCTTAAGAGGTGCATACCATTTCGTCGTATTTCTCATTTTTCACTTCCTAGTTTTTTAATAACTTTCTTGACAAATGAACTTTCAAACATTACCTGAGATTTTTTGACCGATACGGGACAGTAACCTCGGAATTCTTGGATGTACTCCTGACCATAACTTTCCAGTTCATCAGGAAAGACAAAAAAGGATTTATGGTAAGGCTGATGCTTGAGTTGACGAATAGGCTGATTGACTTTTTTGGCTAAGTTATATGCCGATTCCCAAAACTTTACATCAACTGCCCAGACTGTTCCATCTGGAAAAACTAAATGTAAGTCATATTGGTCGAGTTCTGGATATAGCTTAACTTCTAATCTGTTTAACTGTTTCAATCTTCCTTCTAGTCGCAGTTCTGCTTTCCCTGGACGATGAATAAAATATCGTAAATCCTTCTTCAGCCAAAAGATTTCATCAGACTGATGATCGGCTAAAGGGACAGGATTCTTTTTTTCTTTAGCACAATGTTTGTTCTCACATTTCAACTTATTATCTTTTGTTACATACATGAGACCGCCACAATGACCGCAGCCGTAAAATTTTTCACCTAACTTATAAGATTCTGGCGCTTTTTCGTAGCTATGTATCAGAAGGTCTGGCACGAGCTTAAAATCTACAGCGCTGTCAACATAAAGTTGACCCTTTGTTACTACAGGATTTTCTATAAGATACTTTCTAAACCTAGTATAGAGTTCCGGGTTTGGTGCGGCTTTAGTCATTACCTCATTAATCACTTTCTTTTGGAAATTCCCCCATTCATCGAAGTATTCCCCTGCGGTTTCAATACAAAACCCACTCGGCTTTTGGTCTTCTATCAGTCGCTTATCGAGCCATTCTTCAGGGCAATCAATTTCTATATCCCAATCTTTTAAGGGGCGCTGCGCCCATCTGGACACAAAATCAGGAACCCCTTGTATCGGTTGATGCACTCGGGCTATTAAACAAGCAAGTGCCAGCCTGTTTACCCCTAATTGCAAGACAGCCGGATATGCTGAGAGGCGTTTGGGGATTTGGTATTCATACTCACATAGACCCTTAGCTATCTGTTGGAGCGTACCCTCTCCGAGAGGATTCACCCGATCAGGCTCTTTGACTTCCTCGCTACCCGTAACTAATGACGTCATGTCGTACCTTCTGTGTCCTGTTGGCGTCCTCATTGCCTTAATCTTTCCTGTCGCCTCCCAGCGCCTGAGGGTATCCACGCTAACCCCTATGCGCTGTGATGCTTCTTTTGGACTCACAAACTCTGGAATGGGCTTTTCCTCAATTCGATTCCTCTACTATAGCCGCATTTCTAGATTTGCATAGATATTTTTGTTAAATTTGGGCAGCGAAATCGCAATGCGCTGCAGGTATTAATCGACGGTTCCCCCTGTACAAAATAACGGAATGCTTAGTTGGTGCGGTATAGAGCCATTTTTTGAACCTCTGGCGAATGGGTACATTTGTGAAAAAGACTCCTAGAACGGATAGTGACCGCGATCGCTCTTTTTTCCCAACGTCGTCTGATTGCGGTTTACTGGTAAGTTCCAACAGGGCTAAGGATTGAAATAATTATCGCGATCGCGTAAAGTAACTATGGGATCTAATCGGTTTGGATATAGCGGCTTACGACTGGGTAGAGTACAGCTAACATTTATGATACTGGGTCATATGGGCGTAAAGTGTATTCAACTGAGTTGCAGTTATTCAGAAAGAGATTTTAGACGATAACCTAAACCGTGTACCGTTTCAATTACATCGTCTGGAGCGCCTACGGCTCGAAGTTTGGAGCGCAGGCTTTTAATATGAACCTTAATCGTATCTTCTTTCGGAGGATTCTCTAGTGACCAAACATGCTCAATAATGGCACTCCGACTCATGATTTGCCGTCCATTGCGGATAAGTAATTCTAAAAGACTATATTCTTTGGGAGTCAAGCGTAAAGTTTGATCGCCGTAGCAGACTTCATAGGTAGCTGGATCTAAACGCAATTGTCCCCATTCTAAAATCGGGGGTGAAACTGTTTGCCCTCGTCGCAGTAGCGCTCGAATTCGAGCCAGTAACTCCGGAATATCCAGAGGTTTAACCATATAGTCATCGGCGCCTGCATCCAAACCGATAACTTTATCCGTACTGGTATCGCGAGCCGTGATCATCAATATTGGCATCTGATAACCCTGGGAACGCAAGCGTTTGCACAAATGAATCCCATCCAACTTCGGCAGCATCATGTCGAGTAAAATGAGGTCGTAATCAAGGGTATTCACTTGTATCCAAGCCGACTCTCCATCGGAAACGGTATCAACGGCATACCGTTGTATAGCCAGCGCTTCAGCCAGCGCTTCAGCCAGGTAGATATCATCTTCGACTAGAATAATTCTCACGTATAAACATACTATTCCCTTTTATGAATTTATCATGAGGTAGCCTCAAAATAAATGGCATCAAGAGAATAAACGATATTATTCGATGAAGGGGAGCGAGGGAGCCGAGGGTGTAGAGACGTTCCGGTGGAACGTCTGGGAGCTGTTAACTCCCGTTTTAGGTAAATAATTCTCTGTTTCCTTAAAAAATTTAGGTATCCTAATCTAAATGCTGAACAGCTTATTTGCTGCTGCGATGCACTAGCTGTTGTTATCTCTTAGGAGAACTCAAATGCCAAAATCTATCGGTGTCAAAAGCATTATCGGAGGTGTTTGTCTGGCATTACTTATTTTTATAGGTACTAGCGTTATTGCCTATAGCCACCTGACTCAACTGATGGAACTTTATAGTGACAAGTCACAGGAACAGTTAGCGGCTGTAGTCACTCAGATGCAGAGAACCCAATTGAGTATGATTTTGGGGCATAGTAGCAGCCTAGCCATACTAATCGTGTTGTGCGGTTTGCTTCTGAAGCAGCATTCTCGATTGAAAGCAGAAATAGAACGAATTTGCGATCGCCAACAGTCACAGACTACCCCAGAACATATAGCACAACGCGAACAACTGATCCTCAGTAGCGCTCAACGTATCCGCCAAACCCTGGATTTAGAAACCATTCTCGACACCACAGTCACCGAAGTCCGAGAATTTCTAGGCGTTGATCGAGTGTTAATCTATCGGATTTGGTCTGATGGTACAGGAAGTACCGTAGCAGAATCTGTCTCTTCTGATATCTCTCCCATTCTAGGACAAACATTTCCGGCGGAAGTATTTCCCGAACAGATGCATCAATTGTACTGTCAAGGACGAATTCGCACTGTCGTTAATCCAGAAACCGATGACGTGACACCCTGCTTAGTGGAATTCCTCCAGCACTTAGGCGTAAAATCTAAACTCGTCGTACCTATTCTACAACAAGAAAAGCTCTGGGGACTGCTGATTGCCCATCACTGTTCTCAACCCAGACAATGGCACTCTTTAGAGATTGACTTACTCTATCAACTCGCCATACAAGTTACCATTGCTATTCACCAAGCCCAACTCTATCAACAGCTTCAGACAGAATTAATTGAACGCCAATCGATTGAAAATCAACTGCGTCAAGCCCGTGATCAACTAGAAATTCGAGTTCAAGAACGGACGGCGGAACTGATGCAGACGAACGCAGATCTCCAGACGCAAATTCATGAACGCCAAGAAGTCGAAGCCGCCTTAAGAATTAGCGAAGAACGATTTCGCGTAGCCTTGAATAACTCACCTATCACAGTATTTAATCAAGACAGAAATCTGCGCTACACCTGGGTTTATAATCCGGCAAGTCGGATTAATACTGACTTACTCATCGGTAAACTAGAATCAGAAATGTTTGCCCCAGAAAATGCCCAAAAGCTCATTCCGATTAAACATCGCGTCTTAACCACAGGAGTCGCTGAGCGTCAAGAAATATCGATTATCGTAGATGGCAACGTTCGGTACTACGATTTAACTGTAGAACCGTTACGAAACCACGCCAAAGACGTTATTGGTATTACCTGTGCCGCCACCAACATTACTGAAATTCGGATTCGGGAACAAGCACTTCGGGAAAGTGAACGGTTTATTCAACGCATTGCTCATGCGATGCCAACTGCTTTGTATCTTTATGACTTAGTTGAAAAGCGAAATATTTACAGCAATCAACAAATTACTCAATTTATCGGCTACTCCCCGGAAGAAATTCAAGCCATGGCACCGACATTTCCGCAAAATCTAATTCACCCCGATGATCAAGTCAAACTGATTACTACTATTCAACGATTTGCTACCGCCAAAGAAGGAGAAATTATTGAGACAGACTATCGCATCCAACATAAATCCGGGGAATGGCGTTGGCTGTATAGTCGCGAAATGGTGTTCACTCGCACAGCGGATGGTTTACCCCAACAAATTCTCGGTACTGCCCAAGATATTACCGAACACAAACAAGCAGAATTAATCCGTCTGGCACTTGCACAAGAGCAGGAACTGAGACAACTCCAGCTTAATTTCTTTGCTATGGCATCTCATGAATTTCGCACGCCATTGAGTACAATTTTAGCAAGTGTTCAATTACTGAAATATTACTATTCAGAAGAATTAAATAATAAAATTATTCGCAACATTGATCGGATCGAGAAAACCGCTAAAACCATGACGCAGCTATTGGGCGATATCTTAACAATTAGCCGAGCAGAAACTGGTAAGTTAGAGTTTACTACTCACCCGATAAAATTAGATATTTTTTGCCGCCAGTTAGTTGAAGAGATGCAATTAAATGCTGGCTCTGATTATTTGATTAACTTACTGAGTCAACATGAATTGACTATTGTTTGCTTAGATGAGAAGTTATTACGTTCTGTTTTAATCAACTTACTGTCTAATGCGATTAAATATTCTCCGGCAGGGGGGCAAATAGATTTAATCGTCACCTGTAGTCAATCCACAGCGACGTTTCAAATTAAAGATTCAGGGATTGGGATTCCTATAGAGGATCAAAAAAAATTGTTTAGTATATTTCATCGCGGTACGAATATTGGCAATATTCCCGGCACCGGATTAGGATTAGCTGTGGTCAAGAAATGCCTAGATATACAAGGGGGTACGATTTCGGTCAATAGTGAAGTGGGAGTCGGTACAACGATGACAATCACGATACCCTTGCCATCGACATAAGCTGTCATGCATTTAAATTGGGTATTAGTAGCGAGCTTTCTGGCCTATTGCCTATTCCCTGGCGCGTAGCGCTATACTTACCAAGGACTTCCAATCATAGTAAATGCTGCCCAATAATAGGGATGTGAGAGAGACTGATCACCTTGACTTTCTAATGTTGATGGTAAAGGAACAGGTTGTCCACTTCCTCGTAATTGTCCGCCTTCTAAGCGCACCTCACCCTTGAGCATCGCTAACTGTGCTTGTCGTAAAGCTTCAGATTTAATCGGAGCGGTTTGCAACTTCCGATAGAACTCCGTCATCAATCCAGAAGTGCCTTCATCACTGACGTACCACAAACTCGACAGTGCTGACTTGGCACCCGCTTGCACCGCTAATCCGGCAAACCCTAACTCGGCTTTTTCGTCACCCACGGCTGTACGACAGGCTGATAGGATTAACAACTCAATTGGGGTGCGACGCTCATTCCAGCCTAATTCTCGCAGTTGGTTCAAACGCAGTAAATCATTCCATAATAGGATATAGGAATTTTCCAGAGGACCTGATTTAAATTCACCGTGGGTGGCTAAATGTATAATTGTGGCATCTTGGCTTTGTGATTTGAGCGTTTCTAGGGTAACTTTTTCATTCAGGAATGTTTCTCCATCGCGAATACTTTCAATGGTTTCAAGTTCCAGGGGGACAGCAGGTAGAGGATTCAGATTCAACTCCTTCGCCAGATCACTGACGCTGGCAACTCCCATAGCCAAAACGGGGGCATTCTGAATATTTTTATAACTTGTATCAGTAATGCTAAGACTCGGCATTAATCCTACACTATATTTTTCTACTAAAAAGTTTTGACCATCATGGAGAGCCGCTACAGGTAATGAACGCAAACCATTATCCATGATAAACACCAGATTTTGAATGCCTTGCGCCTCTAACTCAGCTTCTAAGGGAGCGATTAACCATTTATAGAGTTGTTGAGCGGGTTCTAAATAACTGGTAGTTCCCCGTTTAATGGGATTAGTGATTTCGCGGCGTAATTTTGTCGCCGTTTGTACAATTGTTTCTTGGGTTACATCAGGAAGGCTGACAATCTTTTTATTCTGAGCTGAAACCATTCTCAGTTCCAGGCGTCCGCCAACAAATGTGGCATACATAAATGCTGGTTTTACCCCCGTTTGTTTCTCAATTTGCGCCAGGATTTTAGGTGCATCAGCGGGATTGTTAACACTGGGTTTTGGTCCTAAGTATCCCGAAAATGCATCAGTGAGAACGCTGTCAAGTGTGGAAATTTCTAAGTCGGCATCAGCTACTTGACTAGTCAATGAAAGGTTAGGATAGAGACTTGTTAATGGCAGATTGTTTTGAGAGGGTATCCGAGAAATAATTTCAATGTTTTCTTGTCGAACAGGACGAGTAAAAGATTGAACTGGTAAGATTGTTCCGGTAAATCCATTGCCGTTTGTAATTGCACCTATTGTGCCATTTTGGGTCGCATTTCCAACTTCAAAGGGATCAAAGGCGGTACCACCACCATGTCGAATCACAATCGGATCACCAATGGTGGCAAGACTAGCTTGTAAGCCAGTTTGGGAAACGAATGTACCTGTTGCTCTCAAATAACCATCCGTGGTGATGTTAATCGTAATTTCAATTCCTTCTGTTTCTGTTGGACTTAATAAGATGGCTGCTGGGTTTCTTGGCAAACCTTGAGCATTGATAAACGTCAAATCAATGCCAGGAGCTTCTCTGAGGAATTCGGGTTGACCGTTATTGAGCGTGATTAAACCCGCGAAACCCCCAGTAGAACTGGAGTTAACCTCTGCAAGTGTAATTTGACCCAGGGTGGAAACATCAATAGAACCCCCACCCAATGGACCCGATGAGTTTAAATTCTGTGTTGTAATATCTCCGGTTTGGCTGGTGAGTGCGATCGCACCCCCTATACTTGTTTCTGAAGAGGTATCGATATTACCCGTGGTTATACTATCTGGTGCACTCAGCGTTATGGTATTCTCTGCCTCTTCTGTCTCTCCCTTGGCGGTTAAATCACCGCTTTGTATCGAGCCTGACTGACTGGTAAAGGTAATTCCGCCATTGGTTGAAGAGACATTAGCCGTGGCAATTTCGTTATCGGCTTGGAGGTTGACGGTTTCTCCTTCCATTTCCCCTGTCGTAATATTACCCTGGCTAGCGGTTAGGTTTACGTCACCTTGAGTTGCAGTAAGTGTGCCGTTACTGGTATCAATAGAACCTGTTTGGCTATTGAACGTGATATCTTCCTCTGTAGCGGTGACACTGGCAGTGTTGATGTCATTATTTGCCAGGAAGTTGACTGTTAGAGCTTCTACATTAGCTGTCGTTACGCTTCCCTGATTGGCGGTTACATCCACCACTCCTTCAGTTGCTTCAATATCCGCTGTGGTAATATCACCCTCGTTTGCGCTGAGGTTTACGTCACCCTGAGTGGCTGTGAGTGTTCCTTGACTCGTATCGATAGAACCAGTTTGGCTATTGAATATGATATCTTCCTCCGTGGCGATTACAC
>NZ_JAVKBY010000053.1:0-30541 GCF_040222985.1 Coleofasciculus sp. F4-SAH-05 | reverse complement strand
CAATCTTTTTCCATAAATACGTCTTGAACTATATAATTATTCTCTACCTTGTCTACTTTTCTTCTCTACCTTGTCTACTTTCCTTCCTTGTCCTCCTTGTCTTGTCCCCACCCTCAAGTAAAAAACCTACACCTGTCAGGGGGGAACGAGGGGGGTAGAGGGGCTGGGGGTGAGGGGTTGAGCTTAATTTGACACCAATGCACGTCGGTGCGCCCTACAGTTTCTGAACAGAATACATCAGTATCACAGCAATGATCCGAAACCTGACCGAATGGGATGAAGACGACAAGGGCGACGCCGAGGATGAATATGAAGCCCTACGGCGTTCTTTGAGTTGGACAGAAGGGTTTGGTTTGCTATTTGTTGATTGTACTCCCGCCACCGCCGAGAAATTAATTAAGGATGTTCGGAAAGATTTACCGCAAAAAAGAATCGAGGTTTTACGTCTCACTGAACCAATTGAGAATCTCTACACCAAAATCGCCGCGTTACCGAATCGGGATAGTATCGACATCTTATTTGTTCAAGGGTTAGAATATTCGATTTATGACTATGAAAAGACAATCAAAGATAATACAGAACGTCGCAACTATTCCTTGTTTTTCGTACCGCGTTTATTAGGACATCTGAACCTACAGCGAGAATCATTTCGCGACCATTTTAATATTTGTTTTGTCTTTCTCTTACCCAAATTTGCCCTCACCTATTTCAACCGCCGCGCCCCTGACTTCTTTGACTGGCGTTCTGGCTTGTTTAAATTAGAGCCTCAAGGGGAGTTTGCTTTAGCCGAATTATCTCAAGGGGAAGATGAGTTTTGGTTGAATCAAGGATATCAGCAAGCTATGGCTGGGGATTTGGTAGACGCAATTGTTTGCTGGGAAAAAGCGTTAGATATTGCCCCCGATTCTCACGCCGCCTGGAACAACCGGGGTAATGCCCTAGATGAGTTAGGACGATTAGAGGAAGCGATCGCTAGCTACGATAATGCCTTACAATTTAAACCTGATGACCCTGAAGCCTGGAACAACCGGGGTATTGCCCTAAGAAAGTTAGGACGATTTGAGGAAGCGATAATTTCCTGTAATAAAGCCCTAGAAATTAAACCAGATTACGATAATGCATTTTACAATAAAGCTTGCTGTTTGGCACTGCAAAACAAAATTGCTATAGCCTTAGAAAACCTGCAACAAGCCATCACGCTGAATTCTGATGAATACCGAGAGATGGCAAAAACGGATTCAGATTTTGATAACCTTCGTCACGATCCGCGATTTCAAGCGTTGATTCAAGAGGACAGGGATTAACGTTATCAGTTATTCAGTCATCAAAGAGTTTATCAGCCTCTCGTCCTGTGGTACACCGAATTTTAGGACTTACGCAAAGCCTCTATGTGTAGGGTGTGTTAGCGAAGCGTAACGCACCTTTGCCCCCATCTGTGGTGTAACTGCGTAAGTCCTGAATTTGATAGATTAGCTTTAGGCATAGGAAAATCATCGGATCAGGGGCTAAAGCCCCGACTACGAACGAACCCCAAAGGAGAACCACGCTATGGCAATCTTACAACTCCAAGATGGTACAACCTACACCCAACTCAACGATATTACCCAGGAATTAGCCGCCCTGAATGTAAAACTCAATCATTGGTCAGTTGGCGATAATTCAGAAATTCGTCGCCTGTTGGCGCAAGACTCTTTAACTGATGAAGAAAAGGCACAAATCACCACAACAGAAGGTTGGGTTCCGGAATATACGGGGACGGAAATTAATTTTGAGGCATAAATTTAGCCACGGTAGGGGCGGGTTTAGGAACTAACACGACTTGTCACCCATAAATAAACAACAAAACCCGCCCTATCTCACCTGAACAACAAAACCCACCCTCCGCCCTAATTTGATTTTCATTATCATTGAATAAAGGGCGACCCAATTCACTTGAATGGATACAAGTGTTACTTTGTGCAAGCGGGTCGCCCCTACACAAGATTCAACTGTAACCTGATTTTTACCAACAAAACCTATCTTTCGTCTTAATTAATTCAAGACATCGTTAAAAACCATTTAATTCCATCTATCACGCCCAGATGAACCGGATAAAATAAGTAAAACCATCGCGTTTTTATTCCCACTTCGCCATTGTGTAGGCAAATAAATAAGGGCGCAATAATGCCTGCCAATTCAACAACACTCCCTCCAATGGCGACATAAAGGATATGCGGTACTATATAAACCAACCACCATTTTAAATTAAACTCTCCCGGATTAAACTTTGACATTAGATAGACGATTGGCAATGTAAAGAATCCTGCCTCGAAACGAGCAACTATGGCAATCGTGGTAAACAATAAAACGATCGCAGCCTTTAGCAGACCATTATTAACTTGTTTAGCGAGTCGAATCGTTATCACGCCAGCCGCCAGCACAAACAAGATATTCAGAGGAGGCGTTCCTGAGAAAATTAAGGAATAAGCATGAGAATAAATCGGTTGTGAAATAACTCCCAGCAGGATTAGCCGAAAGACATAGTTCCAAATATTTGACGTATAGTAAAGGTGCGTTAAAAGGTGCGTTACGCTTCGCTAACGCACCCTACAATTGGGGGCGAGATTGTTACCATTAAATCGGGCGTAAGGCAATCGATTAAAATTCAATTCCCGGTTGCGCTTTAACATTTTGCTCCCGCAACGGATGCTTCACCAGTGTCATTTCGGTGACTAAATCTGCCTGTTCAATTAATGCTTTCGGTGCGCCTCGTCCGGTTAAAATAACGTGAGACAGGGTGGGCTTTTCTGCTAACCCGGCTAATACCTGCTCAACGTTCAAATATCCCAGTTTTAACGCCACATTCACTTCATCCAATAGCACCAAGCGAAACTCTGGGTTGCGGATAAACTCCAGCGCCTTTTCCCAAGCGGCTTCGGCTTTGCTGATATCTCGTTCCCGATCTTGGGTTTCCCAGGTAAACCCCTCACCCATCGCATGAAATTCTAACTGAGGTGTCTCCCCATTGGTGGGTTCTGTCCACGGCGCAAACGCCGCCTTCTCTGCGGGTTCCCAGGCGCCCTTGATGAACTGGACGATCGCAACTCGATACCCATGACCGAGCGATCGCAAAACCATCCCTAGGGCGGCTGTCGTCTTCCCCTTGCCATTCCCCGTGTTTACAATAATTAACCCTTTTTCGCTTGACGCTTGAGCCAGACGCTGTTCCTGAACCTGCTTGCGTCGCTGCATTTTCTGGCGGTACTGCTCTGAGGTTAACCCAGAAGCATTCTCAGATTTGTCAAATTCGCTGGATTCCCCGTAGGAACTGGTTTTCATCGCCAATTACTCAAGACTTATGACAAAAAATTTATAACTAACTGTAACAGTTCTTGACAAAGTGACAAAATAAACCGGAACGGAATGATAGCATTCCCTAAATGCCCTATTTTCTTATACACGATTGAGAGAGACAGTTATGGCAGAAGAAGAAACCATGCAGGAACAGGCTCCAGAAGCAGGACAGCCGACTCTATCTGGCAAACCGCCCCTCTTTGGCGGTAGCACCGGCGGCTTGCTGACGAAAGCCCAAGTGGAAGAAAAATATGCGATCACTTGGACTAGCTCTAAAAAGCAAGTCTTTGAAATGCCCACGGGTGGTGCAGCAATCATGAATGAAGGGGAAAACCTGCTGTATCTGGCTCGCAAGGAGCAATGTCTGGCGTTGGGAACCCAGTTGCGGACGCAATTTAAGCCCAAAATGGAAGACTACAAGATCTACCGGATTTATCCGAGTGGTGAAATCCAGTATCTGCACCCCGCAGATGGAGTCTTCCCAGAGAAAGTTAACGAAGGGCGTCCCTTTGTCGGTAAAATTGACCGCAAGATCGGTAATAATCCCGAACCTGTTACCCTCAAGTTCAGCGGTAAGGCGACTTACGAAGTCTAGTTTGGCTGAACCGTGATCAAGATGTAGAGACGTAGCATGCTACGTCTCTACTCATCTCCCCCATCATTGATACAACAATTGAAGCCTATGATATTACCAGAGTTTTCTCAATTTTGCGCCCTGTCTCAACAGGGTAATTTTGTACCCGTTTACCAAGAGTGGGTGGCAGATTTAGAAACTCCGGTGTCGGCTTGGTATAAAGTCTGTGCGGGTCAACCTTATAGCTTTCTCCTGGAATCGGTGGAAGGGGGAGAAAATGTGGGACGCTATAGTTTGTTGGGGTGTGATCCGTTATGGGTGTTGGTCGCACGGGGCGATCGCACGACACAGATGCACCGGAATGGTACGGTAACGGAGTTTGAGGGGAATCCATTTGAGACATTAACTCATTGCCTTAGTCCCTATCATCCGGTTAAATTGCCCCAATTACCACCCGGAATTGGTGGGTTATTTGGGTTTTGGGGGTATGAGTTGATTCGCTGGATTGAACCGCGAGTTCCGGTTTATTCCCCCTCGGAACAAGATTTGCCGGATGGATTGTGGATGCAGGTGGATAACCTGATTATTTTTGATCAGGTGAAGCGAAAAATTTGGGCGATCGCCTACGCGGATTTGCGGGAGGCGAAGGGGGATTTGGAATCCGCCTATCAGCAAGCCTGCGATCGCGTCCAGACATTGGTACAGAAGCTGCAACTCCCCTTATCAAGTCAGGATACGGTTTTGGAATGGACGCCGCCAGGAACCACTAAGCAGCCGTTAAGCTATACCAGCAATACCCAAAAGGAACAGTTTTGTGCCAATGTCCAAAAAGCCAAAGACTATATCCGTGCGGGTGATATCTTCCAAGTGGTTCTCTCCCAACGGCTTTCGGCTGACTATCAGGGTGATCCCTTTGCGTTATACCGTTCCCTACGTCTGATTAATCCCTCGCCCTATATGGCGTATTTTAATTTTGGTGATTGGCAATTAATTGGGTCAAGTCCGGAAGTGATGGTGAAAGCTAGCCGATTACCCACGGGAAAATTACAAGCTACCCTGCGTCCCATCGCCGGAACTCGTCGTCGCGGTCAAACACTTCAGGAAGATGAAGCGTTGGCGCAAGATTTACTGCAAGATCCTAAGGAAATTGCTGAACACGTTATGTTGGTGGATCTGGGACGTAATGACTTAGGGCGGGTTTGTACCAGTGGAACTGTAACCGTTGATGAGTTAATGGTTATCGAGCGCTATTCCCATGTTATGCACATTGTTAGTAATGTGGTGGGAGAACTGGCTGAGAACAAAACAGCTTGGGATTTACTCAAAGCCTGCTTTCCCGCCGGAACCGTCAGTGGTGCGCCGAAAATTCGGGCGATGGAAATCATCCACGAATTGGAACCGGAACGGCGGGGTGCTTATTCTGGGGTGTATGGCTGGTATGATTTTGAAGGGCAACTCAATAGCGCGATCGCGATTCGCACTATGGTGGTTCGTCCCCATCCCTCTGGTACACATACAGTATCTGTGCAAGCAGGTGCCGGTTTAGTGGCTGATTCTAACCCGGACAAAGAATACGAAGAAACACTGAATAAAGCCAGAGGCTTATTAGAAGCTATTCGTTGTTTAAGTTAACAGCAATGGAAGTCTATCACCTTTAGCATCCCTGGTCTTTATGCCAGGGAGAAGTCAAAAATCCGCGTTAAAAAATAACGTAAATGAACCTAAAGTGATTCGGGATAGACTGCGATCGCTAGCCAAAAAAACGGGTGGCAAGGGATTTGGTGGTTCAAAGCTATAGAGACTATGATAGTAAACGGGTGGCATCAGGACACAGCCCGGTGTCTATACCAATTTAAGCGGTAACTCGGCTTATACTAAGTGGGTGGACATTAAAGTTAACGAGAGAACTAGATAATACAACTTGAGAGAAAATTTTAAGATTAATTTTTGAGTTATAACTATACTAGACTTAGCTGGAAGCGGAATTAGGGGTCTTGCCGATTTGATTGAATAAGCAGATTGTCTGATCAATTCTGACTATTGAATGAATGAAAATTTTTATATCCGGTTAATTCGCAAAAAATGTGGAATAAAGAGCAGTGTACTTTTCATATAGATGAAAAAATACTTTGAGGTGGATGACATGCAAAATAAACAAGCTGATAATTTTTATTTGAGCCAAAATTTAAGCTCCCGGCAAAATATTAATACAGAACAACCATCACACTATCCATTTCCGACAAATTCAGCAAAAGGCAATTCTTCATCTTTTGAGCAAAACGGAGGCTTATTACTGATACCCCTAAGCTTTATGGTAATGGCTTGGGTTGTCTTAATTTTATTACGGTCAAATTTATTAAAATCATTCCGGAATCGATTAACGCCAATCAAAGGATTACATCAAGTTCCTTGTTTAAATTGTAAATATTTTAAAAATGATCCCTATCTGAAATGCGCTGTCAATCCCTGTACGGTATTAACGGAAGAAGCTGCCAATTGTGCTGACTATTGCTCAAAAGATAGCCAATAATTGTCTCAGTGATCACGGGGAAAGGCAGAAGGCTCCAGGGCAGAGGGTAGAAGGCTCCACGGAAAAAGAAGTCAACGTTGATCCTCCTTTCTGATAAACTGACGTTGGAAGTCTGCCGCTAACATACCAATATCAACGATGTGGACAGAGATAGCTGCCCAGATTAGTAAAATCACAGGCAAACCCTTTGAAGTCGTGAACCGCCGTTCGGTGAGTGGCGGCTGCATTAATCAGGGTTGTGCGTTAATTGGAGACGATACTACCTATTTTGTCAAAACTAACCAAGCCTCTCAAGTCAGTATGTTTGAAGCAGAGGCGTTGGGATTAAAGCAAATGCTAGATACCCATGCGATTCGAGTTCCGCAACCCATCGTCTATGGTGTCGCTGGAAATTCGGCGTATATTGTCCTAGAGTGGCTGGAATTTGGCGGTGGGAATAGTGAATCCTGGGTAGAAATGGGACGCCAGCTAGCGGCGATGCATCAGGCGATTCCGCCTCAAGGCAAAGACGGGCGATTTGGTTGGAATCAAAACAACACCATTGGTTCAACGCCACAAATTAACGATTGGATGGATGATTGGGCAGAATTCTTTGCCGAACATCGATTAGGATATCAATTCAAACTAGCACGGCGTCGCGGGGGACATTTTCCGGGGCAAGATAAATTATTGGCAAAAGTTCCTGAATTGTTGGATCATCAACCCAAACCCTCTTTGATTCACGGGGATTTGTGGGGGGGAAATGCGGCTGTTACCACATCAGGGGAACCCGTACTGTTAGATCCGGCAACTTATGTCGGCGATCGCGAAGCGGATATTGCCATGACAGAATTGTTTGGTGGCTTTCCGGCGGCGTTCTATCGGGGGTATAACCAAGTGTGGCAGTTAGATTCGGGGTATGAGCAGCGCAAAACCTTGTACAACTTGTACCATATCATCAATCACTTTAATCTGTTTGGTGGTGGGTATGGATCGCAAGCCAATCGGATGATTGAGCAAATTCTTGGATAAGATGCGGGTAGGATGCGATCAGACTTGTCTGATACCTCAATGCTCCGATAATTCAGTCCGAATCCATATCGTCGGTGTGGGAGCATGATCAGGAAAAGAGAGTTCTGTCGATGCTGAACCCTTATTCTTATCCGCTTGTTCATCCCCCGAATTTAGAGCATCAATGGCATTATTCAGCAAATTCATAAAGACTTGATTGAGTTGTCCGGGATAACAGTCCACAGAGGGAATATTGCCATAGTCTTTGACGACTTGGATATTAGAGACTTCCGGCTTGAAGCGGTGCTGCAAAATTAACAGCGTATTCTCCATTCCTTGTTCAACATTCATGCATTTGCGTTCAGCTTCATCCAGGCGCGAAAAATTCTTTAAGCTAGCCACTAACGTTTCCAGACGGTTGACCCCGAATTTCATCGAACTGAGAAGTTTGGGCAAATCTTCTCTGAGAAAGTCGATATCAATATCTTCAATTAAGCTTTCAATTTCTGATGCAGGTTGAGGATAGTGCTGCTCATAGAGTTGGACTAATTCCAATAAATTCTGAGCATATTGATTGGCATGGGAAATATTTCCAGATATAAATGTGATTGGATTATTAATTTCATGAGCAATCCCTGCTACTAACTGTCCCAAGCTCGACATTTTTTCATTTTGAACCAGTTGAAGTTGAGTCTGTTTAAGTTCGCGTAGAGTTTGTTCAAGCTGGGTGGCTTTTTCCTTCAAGTTTGTTTCCGACTCTCGCAAGGCAGCTTCAGCGGCTTGGCGTTCCTTGAGTTCAGCCGAGACTTGCTCAAACAATGCCGCTTGCTGAATTGCCATGCTTAACTGAATACTAAGTTTTCGCACACATTCAATTTCCTGTTGCTGCCATTGTCGCACTCCAGAACATTGCTGAACCACCAGCAATCCCCAGAGCTTTTTTCCTTGTAAAATAGGCGCTACTAGGTTAGCCCGAACCTGAAGCTTTTCGAGTAATTCAATGTGACAAGGGCTTAAATTAGCATTGTAGATATCGTTAATCACTCGAATATAACCGTCTTGGTAGAGAAACGATATAACTTCAGGATTCTTAAAAAAATCGTCCTCAATGGTTGTGCCAACAATCCTCATCCACCCTTCGCCAACTGACTCCACATCAACGGTTCCCGTCCAATCGGGATTAAACCGATAAATCAGAGTGCGATCGCACTTTATAAATTTCCGCACCTCTTCTACGGCTGTATTCAGGACTTCATTCAGATTCAAGGATTGGTTAATTCGCTGATTTATACAGCTCAAAAGCCGCTCTTGCTTGGCTTGTTGCTTTAATTGCTGTTCAGTTCGTTTGTTTTGGGTAATGTCACGGAATGACCAAATTCTGCCGTAGCACGTTCCTGTAGCCGATAAAGCTGGCGTGGAATAAAGCTCGAAAATTCGTCCATCAGTTAGCTGAATTTCATCCTTATGAGTTAGTGGCGGATGCTGTTCCAGATATTCGACTTTACTAAACACCTTTAGCGGTTCAGCAATTAAGGGCAACACACATTCTAAAAATTCCTCTTTATCGGAGGATTTTATCATGTCATCAGGAACCTGCCACATTTGGCAAAAGCGAGAATTGTTTTATCGAGGGTATTGGCGTCGAAAAGATGACCCGTTGAGGGCTGATGGAGGTGGGAAATCATGGCAGTAAGTCAGCAACGTGTAATATATGCAGGGGTCGAGGCGTATTCTCCTTAATTTAAAAACGCCTCACAATAGATTCAATACACCCAAAGGATGAATTTACAGAACTTTACAGAAAAATCACCATACCGTTTATTGAATATAAAGATTCGGTAACAATACCCTGTTTTATCCGGACAAGGGTTAGTAGAGAAAGCCTGCACCCTATATAGTTACTGTCTGGAGGCGGATCTAGACTAGAATCTAAATGCCAACTTTGATCGTTGAAATGTCAGCTCCAACCGTACTATCTAAAAAATTTCTCCAACCCATTGACCGTCTGGCTTTGATAATCATGGTAGTGCTAAGTCTGTTAATTGGCATCGTGCTATTGACAGGCGATACCACTCAACCTAGAGTTAGGGATTTCAGTTGGCAGGACAAATACATCAGTGCTGAGGATACGGCGTTTATTCTAACCTTTAGCCGTCCGATGAACCACGCCAGCGTAAAAGCAAATCTCAAAATCACACCCGTTTTGCCAGAGGGTGAGGTTAGTCCCTCAGATGTACCGCCAATCGAGGGCAAGATTAGCTGGGCGGGGCGTAAAATGGCGTATACGTTGCTTTCGCCGATTCCCTATGGTAATGACTATCAGGTTCAGCTTCAGGGGGCAAAGGAGAAAATACCAGGGGTTGAAGAAACAGGTACAGTTATGGAACCGTTTCAGGCAACCTTTCACAGTCGCGATCGCGCTTTTGCTTATATTGGCGTCGAAGGGGAGGAGCAGGGGCGGTTAATCCTCTATAATCTCACCCAACAGCAAAAAACGCTGCTGACGCCGGCTGATCTGGTGGTACTGGACTTTCAGCCCTATCCGGGGAGCGATCGCATTTTATTTTCTGCCAATGATCGCCAAAATCAGGCAAAGGGGTTACTCACGGCACAACTGTACACCGTAACCACGGGACTGTCGTTTCCCTCTCCAGATCAGCGTTCTCCGTCTCAGCAAACCCCTGGTAAGCTGGATTTGGTGTTAGATAGCCAAAACTATCAAAATCTGCAATTTGACTTATCCAGAGACGGGCAAATCATTGTGGTACAGCGAGTGA
The DNA here is from genome assembly GCF_040222985.1 of Coleofasciculus sp. F4-SAH-05. Lineage (NCBI taxonomy): Bacteria > Bacillati > Cyanobacteriota > Cyanophyceae > Coleofasciculales > Coleofasciculaceae > Coleofasciculus > Coleofasciculus sp. F4-SAH-05. The sequence continues at coordinate 20,337 of NZ_JAVKBY010000053.1, read as the reverse complement.
ATCGACAAGATCCCGCTGACTTTGGTCTGTGGATGATCCCTACTGATGGCGAACCCCAACCCTTAGAAAATCAGCCCGGTGGCGAATTTTTAATTGCCCCAGATAGTGCGTCATTAGCCGTAGCCCAAGGACAAGGAGTGGCGATTCTGCCCTTAAACGCCGACGCCGAACCTCTAGACTTTCTGCCCAAGTTTGGTCAAGTTCTCAGCTTTGCCAGAGATGGTGCAGCCGCGACAATGGTGAAATTTAACACCGACTACACGCGATCGCTGTTTTTGGTGAATAATCAGGGAACTGAGGAAGAACTCCTCCGCACAACGGGTTCGATTGTCAACTGTGAGTTCGCCCCCAATCAGGACACCCTCTATTGCCTGCTCACCCAACTGATTCAAGGGGAAGAGTATCGCGAGGAACCCTTTATCGCCGCCGTTAATCTCAACACCGAACCCGATAGTGAGGAGAGTCCAGTCAAACCCTTAGTCGTTCTGCCAGAACAGCGGGATATTCAACTGAGTTTATCCCCCGATGGGTTAGCCTTATTATTCGATCAGGTAGCCACCCGACCCGCCTCACCCATTGACAGTTTAAGAAATGACGAAGGACAGGCGATCGCCACCGGGCGTCTTTGGCTATTGCCCTTAGATGAATCTATAACCTCAGAAACACCCGTACAACTACAACCTGAGCCATTATTACCAGGATTCCTCCCCCACTGGCTACCCTGATTAGGGTGTCGGGTGTCGGGTATCGGGTGTCGGGTGTCGGGAAAAATTGAACCCCAATCCGCGATCACCAATTGAGGGAGATGAGAAACCTGTAGGGGCGGGTTTCACTACTATCATTTGTTTTCACCCGAATGTAACTAAACCCGCCCCGACCTAGCCGTTAATTTATCACAAATGACAAATGACAAATGACCAATGACAAATGACCAATGACCAATGACCAATGACCAATGACCAATGACCAATGACCAATGACCAATGACCAATGACCAAATTTAGCTTAACCACGCCGGATGAGACAGCAACTTGGCAATAACCCGGACCCCGCGTAGCTGATTCGACAACGGCAGATGACCTTTGGGGGCGCTGAGTTCCCATGTAAACTCATTGGGGTATCGAGTCCAGATATTCCCGGACTTCCAGCCAATTTTGGGCCACAGTTTTTCCCAGTTTTTGCCCACAGCAAGCCAAAGTTCCCGCTGCACAGAAAATCCAAATTTACCTTGCGAGTGAATCACCCACAGGGTATTAATTGTCTGTAAATCGGGAATCGGGAACTTCTCCACTTCGGAAAAGTACAACCATTTGCGCTGTACAGCAGCAGACCCAGCCAATTCACAAAGTTTCTCTAATGTCAACCTATCTGCTGCCTGAAACTCTTGCTCGGCAAGTAACTGTTGTAGAGGAGCGTAGTCAATATCCCGTTCAGACAACAGGGGAAAAATTCCTGTCGGAAAATGGTTTTGTAGGAACTCCTCAGTTTTGGCAGTCTTTGCCTGATAAAGGGCTTGGTATGTCAAACCGGAACTGAGGCTGGGAGGGTTAGAGGATTGCGCTTGCAGAAAGTCCATCAAAACATCTAAACCAGCATCCCCCTGATTCACCAGTTCTGGAATGAGCTGGAGTTGTTTTTTCTCAGAACTCGACCCGAGTTGGCTAGTCAACTCGGCAAGGTGGTTGGTTTCGGGTACAGAGGCAGTCGTTTGGTCTATCATGAAGCGACGTGTTTGAAGTTGCGGCAACTGATCCTATTGTCGAGGCAAAGTGGCTCGCTTGAACGCCTTAAACTCTAAAATTGACAAGATTACTTTAGATCATCGGTCTAGAAACAGCTTCCCCAGCTTCCCCAGCTTCCCCAGCTTCCCCAGCTTCCCCAGCTTCCCCAGCTCCCCCGCCTTCCTAACCATTGCTCGGAGGTTGATAACCATTTTCATAGGCAAAACGAATAATCTGAGCGCGGTTCCCCAGCTTTAACTTATTAAGAATACTACTCAGGTGCGTTTGAACAGTACGCGGACTGATAAACAAGCGATTGCTGATTTGTTTATTCGTCAATCCTTGAATCACTTCCCAAAACACTCGTTCTTCTGCAGGTGTCAACGGTAAAGGTGTAGGGGTGACAGTTTCTTCTTCCTGGGGTGCTGAAACCTCGGTCGCTTGAGCGGTTTTGGCTTGGTTCGCTAACTCCGTGACAGCGGAACTGGCATTAAGCTGCATCAACTGAACAATCAGAGCATGGATACGACGGGTTCTCTCAAGCTGAGCCTCGATTTTAGCTGCTAATTCTCTCGGATTAACGGGCTTAATCAGATAATCATCCGCTCCGATGGAGTGACCGTGAATCCGGTCTTCGAGTTCTCCTTTGCCCGATAGAAAAATAAAAGGCATCAGTTGACCGGATGGAGTCGCCCTCAGACGACGGCAAAATTCTATTCCATCCATCTCTGGCATCATCACATCAGAAACCACCAAGTCGGGTGGATTTTTGACACAAGCCTCCAAAGCTTCTACCCCAGAACTCACCTGTTGAACCTGATATCCCATATTTTCCAGGGCGCGTGTCAAAGTAATGCGTAATGTTCTATCATCATCAACCACTAAAATTTTTTTCATCGTTGGTCGTCAGTCATGGATCAAAAGGTTGAAGGTTAGGGTAGGTGAGATGCTTTCCCTTAGAACGTCTTTCCTTGGGCAAGAAGCGTCCGGACAGGAGCAGAAATCAGGAGCAAAAAACTCAGTGTTGGTAATAGCCTAGCGACTTCAGTAGCGTATTGCCACAAACATTGAACGACAAGTCAACCGGAGGACAGATGAACCAACCCTCTGTCATCGGCTACCCCATCACATAGTCGGGTTAACGCCGAGCTAGGCTCTATCGAGTAACAGAATGCGCCACGATAGCCAACACAGATGCTTTATTCCAGCATAATAGTTGAGTTCAGCGAGTGTCTAAACGCTAGACTATCGTGTTCGTGGGAGAGTGGGAGAGTGGGAGAGTGGGAGAAGATTCACCCCATCACCCCATCACCCCATCACCTTTTGTAAGGGGTAATCAGTAATGGACAACTCATTAAATGTCCGTTATATTTGTTACCAATTTCTTGCTATTTTCGTCCTCATTCGACAGCAATCTGCAAAAAAACTTAATAAAGTTCCCAGCAGCCAAGAGATCTGGTAACTTTTTCGGAGCATCAATAATCGTGATGCTGATTTTCACCTTAGCGAAAGAGTTTTATGTACGAAAAAATCACACCTCCAGATACAGGGTCTCGGATTACCTTCGAGGATGGGAAACCCGTTGTTCCTGATGATCCGATTATTCCCTTCATTCGGGGAGACGGCACAGGTGTCGATATCTGGCCCGCGACCCAAAAGGTCATTGATGCGGCGGTGCAAACGGCGTATAGTGGGAAGCGGAACATTACCTGGTTTAAAATTTATGCTGGGGATGAAGCCTGCGACAAGTACGGAACATATCAATACTTACCGGAAGACACCTTAACCGCGATTAAAGAATACGGCGTTGCCATCAAAGGACCCTTAACCACACCAATCGGTGGAGGTATTCGTTCGCTCAATGTCGCCTTGCGTCAAATTAATGATCTCTACGCCTGCGTGCGTCCCTGCAAATATTACCCAGGGACACCCTCGCCCCACAAAGAACCCGATAAACTAGATTTGATTATCTATCGGGAGAACACAGAAGATATCTACCTGGGAATTGAGTGGCGTCAGGGAACCGAAATTGCCGACAAACTGATTTCAATTCTCAATAACGATTTTATTCCAGCCACGCCAGAACATGGCACAAAGCAGATTCGCCTTGACTCAGGGATTGGGATTAAACCCATCAGTAAAACCGGTACTCAACGTCTGGTTCGTCGCGCCATTGAACGCGCCTTAATCTTACCCAAAGCCAAGCAAATGGTTACCTTGGTGCATAAGGGTAATATTATGAAATACACCGAAGGTGCATTTCGAGACTGGGGGTATGAACTCGCGACCACAGAATTCCGGGCGCAATGCGTTACCGAACGCGAATCGTGGATACTGAGCAATAAAGAACATGACCCAGATATCAGCCTCGAAGACAATGCCCGTAAGGTTGAACCCGGTTATGATGCCCTGACACCGGAAAAGCGGGCGGAAGCTACGGCAGAAGTCGAAAGTGTTCTCAGTGCCATCTGGGATACCCACGGCAATGGTCAATGGAAAGAAAAAGTCATGGTCAATGACCGGATTGCGGACAGTATTTTCCAACAAATCCAGACTCGCCCGGATGAATACTCGATTCTGGCGACGATGAACCTGAATGGGGATTATCTGTCCGACGCAGCAGCTGCCCTGGTAGGAGGTTTAGGCATGGGACCCGGTGCCAATATTGGTGACACCTGTGCCATTTTTGAAGCCACCCACGGCACAGCACCTAAGCACGCGGGTTTAGACCGAATTAATCCCGGTTCACTCATCCTATCGGCGGTGATGATGCTGGAATATATGGGCTGGCAAGAAGCGGCTGATTTAATTACACGCGGAATTAGCGGTGCTATTTCTAATCGGGAAGTCACCTACGACTTAGCCCGCATGATGACGCCACGGGTTGAGTCACCGTTGAAGTGTTCAGAATTTGCTGACGCAATTATTAAACACTTCTAGCTCTATCAGGCGGGGCACGATGGTATCCATCCTTGTCAACTTAAGCTCAACCCTTCTCCCCACAGAGGGAGAAGGGGTTAGGGGATGAGGGGGAAAATATCGAGGAGTAGGTAGATAGACACAGCTTAAAACCTTGCCAGCATTGGTTTTCACCTTAAGTTGACACCAATGGATGGTATCGTGCCCCTACCCAATCAATTATCCCTTCCGTTGTGGTAGGGGCACGGCAATGCCGTGCCCTATTATCACCATCGTAGTCTTGAGATTGGGGGCAGGGCGGGTTTCGTTGTCCAATTTGAGATTGGTCCTAATTTAATTCCTAAACCCGCCCCTATATGTTTGGGATGTACATTTAGAAGGTGCGATCGCGCTGGAAAACAGGGTGGGTTTTATTATCTGGTTTCAGGTTAATCTATCCATCTAATATCGTGGCAAAAAATCTAACCTAGGACATCGGTCAAGAAACCGGGTCCGAGCAAGGTGAAAGGTTGATATTGCGTTGTCATCCTGACTCCTTTCCCCGGTTTCTAGGAATATTTGACCGACGCTCTAGGGGCGGGTAATGGAACAAAATTAACGGATAAACCAATAACCTTCTCTCCCTAACGGGGGGCATTTAATTGTGAGCCGTTAAGCTGACTCTGTTGCAGTCCCGGTGTAATGGGTATTGGGTTATTTCCGGCGCTAGGAACGTTATTGGGTTGAATCGGATATTGTCCAACATTAGCAGAGTTGGCAGGTGCGGTTGGCATCACCGGATAAGTAGTGACACCTGTTGCAGGGGCTGGAGGGGCGGGAACTGATGGATACATGGGCTGTCCGGCTCCGTTGTAAACCGTTGCATTCGGTGCCACTCCTGTGGGATAGGTGGGCTGTCCGGCACCATTGTAACCAGAGACCGTCGGTACAGAAGCCGGAGGGTAGCTAGGCTGTATCATCCCTCTGTTAGTTGTCGTCCTTGGTACAGTGGGTAATGGAGTCCTGTTTTGTTCACTCGTTCCAGAGGTTGGCACGGTTTGACTGGGACTTGTGTCAGAACGTTGCGTCAGTTGCTCAGAATTTTGATTGCTCGTTTGAGACGCCTCAGTTCCTGGCACCTCAGTCAATTCTAGGAAAGCATTCGCAGAACTCGTGTCTGAGTTTGAGGAGGAAGACTCAGAACTCAACATATTCGGTTTGGGAAAGAGTCCCTTACCCGACAAAATATCCCCCATGAGGAACTCTTGTGAGGCTTTGGCAAAGGGATTGCTGAAGCTTGGTTTTGACTCAGCCGCGCTATTTAGGATTGAGGAAGTAGAGGTTGACGGCGGTTCGGATGCCGATGCGGTCAAGGAATTTTTTTTGTCTCCGGGCTTCTGGTTCGGTAGATTAGCCAACGCGAGAGCATTCTGTTGGTCAAATTCCTCAATCAGGACTGCCGAACTGTCAATATCTGCCATGTTAGCGGCAAGTTCTTCAGCCGAAAGCGTTGTCTCATCCGTTGAGTTCTCAAATTGCTCGCGGATTGGGTCTTCGTCTAAGAAACTCAACCAATTGGGATTCTTCCAATATTCCCAGACAAACAACACGATTAAGCCAAAGCCCATGACGGATAGCCAAAATTTGGGTTGCCTTAAGGGTTGAAGTCGGGCTTTTAAATAGCGCAGATACGCAGGCACTTGATTGGGAGATGACATAGCGCAAGTCAGAAGTAGGATTTGACAAAAATTGAACGAACCGAGTCAGAATAAGTAGGATAATGTAACTTTTGTTACAGAAATAATTTAAAGGATTGATTTTTTCTGAGTAAACGGTTGGTTCTGTAGTGCAACCCACTAATTATATCTAATTTGATAGACTCTGCGACTCATCCGTTCGGACAGGTTATACCACCATGCTGTTCGGTTGAGTAAGCTGACTTAAGCCCTCAACTAAAGTTGGGGCTAAAAGCTGAAACCCGTTGAAACGGGTTCAAAGAGTCATACTTTACAATACCAAATTCGGGGAACGCTACCCCGGTTATAACCCAGTCCGCGCAGGCGGACTTTGTTTGTGTAGCTGCGATTTCAATCGCCTCCTCTTGCTACCGGGCGGCTCGAATTAATAAAAATCCGCCAACCGCAAACCCCATCAGATTGGGCAACCACGCCGAGATTAAGGGGGGGAGGTAATTACTTAATCCTAGAGCATCTCCGATCGCCATTAGCATATAATACGCGAAAATCACTAACACGCTGATACCAAAGCCTGTGGCTTTACTGGTACGCTGAGGTCGATTGCCTAATGATCCCCCCACTAAGCCAAAAACAACGCAAGCAAAGGGTAAGGCAAATTTTTGACTGATGCGGATTTTGAGTTTGCGAATGTCATCCTCGTCCCCAGTCTGGCGCTCTAACTCTAGTCGTTCTATGGCTTGAGTGATGTTCATTTCATCGTAATCGCGGTCTTTTCTGGCTAAATCTAAGGGAATGCGAGGCAACTGTAGTTGTTGGTGTTCAAACCGCACGATGTTACGGTAAGAGGCATCCGGCGCAATTAAATAGATAGTGCCGTTGTAGAAATCCCAAGTACTTTGCGCTATATTCCATATTGCGGAATCAGCGGTGACAATTTGGTTAAGACCTTGCTGAGACCAGTCGAGAATGGTTAAACCCTTCATCCGCTCACCATCAAAATTTTGAGCGTAGAATAAGCGCTTGAGTGTTTTATCCTCCTGTGCATATTCTCGATAGAATATATTGCGCTCTTTGAAGGTGGGTTTTTCCTCTCCTAATGCCTTTTCTAAGGTTATCGTTGCTTGATAGTTAGAGGCGGGGACTACGTATTCATTAAATCCAAAGGTCATGCCAGTAACAATCAAACTCAGTAATAACGCGGGTAGCACTAGGCGATAAATACTCACCCCGCAGCTTCGCAACGCGATTAGTTCACTGTCGCTAGAAAGACGGCTGTAAGTCAATAAGGTGGCTAACAGGACAGATGTAGGAAAAGCATACGCCATGAACTGAGGTAAACTCAACAGCAGCACTTTCAGCACCAATGTGGCTGGTAGTCCTTCATCCACCGCTCTCCGCATCAAGTCAAATAAGCTACCAATCGTTACCCCCACTGAGGAAAACATTCCCATACCAAATAAAAATGGGGGAATGAGTTCGGTGATAATATAACGATCCATCACCGATACGCCAGGAATAAATGAGAAAAGAGGTAGAGATTTACGGATCGTCATTCGTCATTCGTCTTATGTCATTCGTCTTATGTTTATGTATGGGTTTGAGGGCTATTTACGAAACATCGAGAAACAGCGAGGATTATTTTTGAAACTCATCACCCAAGTAATATTGTCGCACCAAGGGGTTGTTGTAAAGTTCTTCCGCACTACCCGATGCCAGAATTTGCCCATCTCGCATGATATAAGCGCGATCGGTGATGGCTAGGGTTTCGCGAACATTATGATCCGTAATTAAAACCCCAATTTCGCGATCGCGCAACCGGGCAATGATTTTCTGGATCTCAGACACAGCAATCGGATCAACCCCAGCAAACGGTTCATCTAAGAATAAAAACTTGGGTCCTTCTGCGCCTGAAGCTAACGCTCTTGCCAATTCTGTGCGACGACGTTCACCCCCAGAAACCTGCCTCCCAATCGTATTCGCTGCTTTTTCTAAGCCAAACTCTTCGATCAACGTTCGTAACCTCCATCGCCATTCTTGACGCGGTACACCCGTTTGCTCTAGCACCAGTCGAAGATTATCCCGAACCGTCAGATTACGAAATATACTGGGTTCTTGTGCCAAATAGCCAATCCCAAAACGCGCCCGATGGTGCATCGGCTGCTTGGTGATGTCCTGATCATCTAACCATACTGTCCCTTGATTCGGTTTTTCCAGACCAATAGCAATGTAAAACGTGGTCGTTTTTCCCGCACCATTTGGACCTAGCAGCCCCACAACTTCCCCTTGTGCCACCGACAGATTGACACGGTTAACGATAGACTGCTTGTTATAAGATTTATGAATATTCTCTAAAACGATTTTCAAGAATAGCTACCTCAGTTGGGGAATTTTGTGATCTGTAGAGACGTGCCATGGCACGTCTTTCCGGGGCGGGTTTCACTACTATCCTTGGCTGTCACCCAGATACAACTCGCGCCCGCCCCGACTGTTCCATAACAAATGACGAATGACGAATGACGAATGACGAATGACAAATGACGAATGACGAATAACAACTACTGATCACTTACTGGAGTTTTGAATACAGGTTTTGGATTAAACGGAGGAGTTACAGGCGACGCGACAGGTTGAGTTGGAGCTTCTGGATCAGACACAATGTAGATCGATTCAACCTGTTGTTCAGTTTTCGGTAGAGCAACAAAGCGCCCTTCATCAATTAAATAGGTAATCGTTTCACCACGCAGACTATTGCCTTGTTGCAAAACATAAACATTTCCCGTGAGCACAATACGCCGTTCTCGACTAAAATATTGAGCTTGAGCCGCCGTTGCTTGAATTTGGCGAGCTGGATAATCAATCTGTACATTCCCCCGTGCGGTGACAACGCCCGTTAGGGAATTCGCTTCTTGAACATCTGCCCGAACCGTGATAGCACGTCCATCGCCAGTTTGGGCTTGGGCATCTTTGAGGGGAGTGGGAAGCGCGATCGCTCCCATCAGGCTAATTGGCACAATCAGCGCTATGCCTAGACGTTGCTTCAGGTTCACCATATCAAATAAGCAGGACTTCATCAGTATATTTATCAGCCATAGGTGTCGGGCAGATCCGAGAAGTCTTTCAACCTCAGACCTCTGTATTATACTACTGGCGATTCATCAGAAATTCAGTCTAGCTCCGCTCCCCATCCAGAAATCGGGTCATGATTCTTCTCGCCAGTTTCGTCTAACTCTTTTGACGCATCAGCACTTGCCCAGGTTTCATTGCCACGATTTCATCAGAGATAGTTATTATACTTAACTCTGAAAAATTGGCTACAGTTCGTTTTCCTGACTTGGTTGAAAATATATTACTTACCGTTGTTGTTTAGTTCTGTAGTCTTTAGCCAGCGATGACAAATCAGCCTCGCGATCGCCAAGATTCACCCTCACCGTCTCTTGATTCGTCTGCACCCGTAGCTAATGTGCTACAGTTTCCGCAGACAGAGCCAACCTTTTACTACTTCGCCTATGGCTCCTGTATGTGTCCAGTTGATTTAAAGCGATCGCTAGGTGAAAGTACTCATGCTTTCGTCCTAGGCTCAGCCGTTCTCAACGGATATAGACTGGGATTTAACCGCAAATCAGTCAAGCGTAACTGTGGTGTACTGGATATCGTACCCGATGTGAACGCAACGGTTGAAGGCGTCTTATACCGCTTACCTGAGCGATTTAGTGATCCTCTTGATCACCGGGAAGAAGTACCCCGTGGTGGCTATCGACGAGAAACCGTGCAAGTATGTTGTCAAGGACGAATCTATCACAATGTCCGGACTTATGTAGTTGTGGAAAAATTAGCCGAAGAACTAGCACCGAACGATTGGTATTTTAATGTTGTGTTGCGTGGGGCTATTACTTGTGGGCTAAGCGAATCTTACTGTTGGCAACTCTTTAACCACATGCATCAGCTTCAACAGCGTCACTGGCAAACCCAATCCTTACAGCAAGCTTGCTAAGGGAGGAAAGTGAAGCCATTTGAGTTCTCTCCCTAAGGCGACGGGGAGGCTAAATTAACTTTTCCCGGTAAGCTGTCATGCATTTAAATTGGGTATTAGTAGCGAGCTTTCTGGCTGGTACACCAACGATTTCGCCATTATTGACATTAAGGTTTAAATGCCGAACAGCTTAATCCGTAAAAAAAGAGACAGTTTCGCCTCAAAATGCTACCGTTTTTAGATAGACGTACCATTCCTACGTCTAGACCAACGCATGAATAAGGAAATCCCACTGTGATTATCCTTCCGGGTTACCAAATTCTCGCCAAAATCTACGAAAGCTCCAATTCTATAGTCTATCGGGGAATCCGACAGGTCGATACTCAACCTGTGATTTTGAAACTTCTCCAACCCGACTATCCTACGTCTGAAGAACTTAGCCGCTATAAAACTGAATACGAAATTACTCATAACTGGCAACTGGCGAGTGTCATTCACGCCGATGACTTACTCGCTTATCAGAATAGGTTGGTGATCATATTTGAAGACATTGGTGGAGAAGCATTAAACGTATTACTCCATACAATAAAATTTTCACTGTCCGATATTCTGGACATTGCAATTAAGATTACAGAAGGCTTAGGTCAAATCCACGCCGATAATACAATTCATAAAGATATTAATCCATCAAATATTATTTTCAATCCCGTAACGGGACAACTCAAAATTATTGATTTTGGTATCGCGGTTCGCGTATCCAGCGAAAATCATTCCCTAAAACAATCGCCTAGTGTAGAGGGAACATTAGCCTATTTATCACCCGAGCAAACTGGACGGATGGATTGTCCTCTAGATTACCGCACGGATTTTTATTCCTTAGGTGTCACTCTTTATGAACTATTAACCCATCATCTCCCTTTCGATAAAGATGAACCCATGGAGTTGATTTATTGCCATCTGGCTCAACAGCCTCTCCCCCCTCATGTAACATTGCAGTCAAACATCGTAGAGGAGGAGGACAAGGAAGATGGGGAAGACAAGGAAGATGGGGACGTTGATTCAAAACTCAGTCAAGGCGGGTTTGGCACAAACGTTACCATCAATAGCGAACAGAAAGTTCCTCAATCCATCCCGACAAATCTGGTTCCAGATCAGCCTAGTGTTGGGTCAATACTCCACACTCACCACTTTCTTAATCACCAATTAGTTTGTCCTAAAGCTATTTCCAATATTGTCATGAAACTATTGGAAAAAATGCCGCAAAAGCGATACCAAAGTGCTGTAGGACTCAAGGCGGATTTAGAGTATTGTTTAGACCAATTAAAAACAACTGGCAAAATTCAAGAATTCCCCCTTGGATGTCATGATCTGGGAATAATATTGCAAATCCCCCCAAAACTTTATGGTCGAGAACGCGAAATTCAAGCACTCCTCGCCGCTTTTTTTCGCATCACCTGTTCCCCAAAGGGGCAGGGGGCAAGGAATACCCAAAAAGGGCTGAGTGAAATCATGCTGATTACCGGTGATGCTGGGGTTGGCAAATCCGCTCTAATCCCGCAAATTCGTCCATCTATTATCCAGAAAAACAGTTATTTTATTACTGGAAAATTTGATCAATTTCAACGCAATATTCCTTATTCCGCCCTGGTTAATGCCTTCTCCAAATTAATCCGAAAAATTTTAACTGAACCTGAAGCACAACTTAGGCAATGGGAAAAAAGATTAGTGAAAGCCTTGGGTCGCAATGGACAAATTATTATCCAGGTCATTCCAGACGTTGAATTGATTATTGGTACTCAGCCTGAAGTGCCTGAATTAGGATTGGCTGAATCACAAAATCGCTTTCATTTAGTGTTTCAAGCCTTTATGCGGGTTTTCTGTCAACCTGAACATCCTTTAGTCATTTTTTTAGATGATTTACAATGGGCTGATGCGGCTACCCTAAAGTTGCTGGAATTCATTTTGACAGATGACCCAATCCACCATCTATTCCTGATTGGTGCCTATCGAGACAATGAAGTTGAGCCGAATCATGCTTTAATGATTAGCTTCGATAAAATTTGTAGTCTTGGCGTTAGTCTTAACCAAATTATCTTAAACCCCCTGAACCGGGAACACGTTATTGAGTTAATCTCCGAAACCTTACACAGAGATGCTCAAGCGGTTACTGATTTAGCCGAACTCATCGTGCGTAAAACCGCAGGAAATCCTTTTTTTATTAAAGAATTTATTAAAACCCTCGCCCAGGAAAATCTGATTTTCTTTAGTTATTCTACCAACAAAGGTTTAGGTCAGTGGACTTGGGATATCGACCGGATTGAAGAAACTGCGATTACAGATAACGTGGTGGAGTTGATGATTGGCAAGTTAAAAAAACTTCCGGAAAGCACTCAACAGGTTTTAAGTTTAGCCGCTTGTATCGGAAATCATTTTCAACTCGATTTACTTGCCAAAATTTATGGGAAAATTCCGAAGGAAACCTGGGATGATTTATCTCCAGCAATTAAGTTAGGATTAATTGAACCTCAGGCAAAAAATTCCAAAACATATTTTCATTTAATTCAATATTATAAATTTTCGCACGATCGCGTCCAACAAGCGGTTGATGCTTTAATGGATAAAGCAACAAAAGAAACCGTGCACTGGCACATTGGTCGGCTGTTGCTTGCCCAGCTATCCCCCTATCAAAAATATGAGCGAATTTTTGATATTGTTGATCATCTCAATTGGAAAGCTTACGCAATTACCACGACTCACGAACGACTTGAATTAACTCGGTTAAACTTAGCGGCTGCCAAAAAAGCGAAGTCAGCAACGGCTTATACCGCCGCTAGAGATTACCTAAACTACGGACTATTAACCTTAAGTGAAACAAGCTGGACTGACCATTATTCATTAACCTTAAAACTTCATAATGAACTCGCTGAAGTTGAATATCTGAATGGTGACTTTGAATCATCACAGCATTTAATTCATCAGAGTTTAATTCAAGCTAAATCCGTTATTGAACAGGCTGAACTGTATAACCTGCTTATTGTTCAGCATACCATGCTAGCCAACTATCAGGAAGCCATTCAAGTCGGACGCCAAGCCCTCAAAAAAATCGGTATCGATTTTCCCGACACTAATGTAAAAAGCCGCTTAAATCGGGAATTATCTGACTTAAAACGAAATTTAGGAACTCGGCGCATTGCCAGTCTAATTGATTTACCCTATATGACCGACAGGATGACAAAAGCGGCAGTCAATTTACTACTAAGTCTCGATCCGCCCACGTATTTCTTTGATCAAGATAGTTATGCATGGGTTACGGTAAAACTCGTCAATTTATCCCTACAATATGGTAATGCTCCTGAATCAGCTAAAGGCTATTCTAATTATGGATTACTCCTGGGTTCCCTTTGGGGAGATTATCAGTCTGGGTATGCCTTTGGTTTACTGGCTTGCCAACTGAGCAAAACGTTTAATCATCCAATTTATATCAGTCGCACCCATCATTTTTTGGCGACATTTTTGAATTCCTGGGTCAAGCCGATTCAATGTGCTGAGTCGATTAATCATGAAGCTTATCAGGCGGGAATGGACGCTGGGGATTTTCAATATGTTGGCTATATCTTAAACAATCAATTTCATAATGCCTTCAATCAAGGCTCAATCTTAACCGATGTCCTTACCCAAGCGGATACATTTTTGCACTTTAGCCGCAAAACTCAAAACCAATGGGTAACAGACATGATTTTAGCCTGTAAACTGCCTATTGGAAATTTATGTGGACGAACGGAAGCGAAAGAGGTATTTGATACTGATGAGATGAGTGAAGCCAATTATTTAGCTAGCTGCCAGACTTATCAGACGTTTGGTGGTCTTTGTACATTTTACAGTATTAAAGCCTGGGTTCTCTATCTCTACAACCAACCCGAAGCAGCACTTAATTGTATTAAATCAGCCGAAAAATACTTGCCCTTTATTCGGGGTTTATTTACCCAAGCTGAACATAATTTTTATATATCCCTGATTTTAACCGCACTCTATCCTCAGGCGGCGGAGAGTCAACAAGCTGATTATTGGCAAACCTTGATTATTGCTCAAGTTCAGATGAAAGGTTGGGCAGACAATTGTCCAGAAAACTTTCGGCATAACTATGTATTAATTAATGCAGAAATGGCACGGATTTCTGGTCAAACGGAAAAAGCAATGGACTTCTATGATCAAGCCATTGATTTAGCCAGAACTAATGGGTTTATTCACCATGAGGCTTTAGGAAATGAACTAGCCGCCAAGTTTTGGTTGAGTAAAGGTAAGGTAAAGTTTGCTCAACTTTACATGCAAAAAGCACGCCATGGCTATCAACATTGGGGTGCCAAGCGAAAGGTTGAAGATTTAGAGAAGACTTATCCTGGCTTATTTACCGACGCCTTAACCTCGGTTAATATCAAAGATACACTTACCAATTCACATACGGACTCAGTTTCGGGGAGTCATCTTGCCGCTGTGCTAGACTTGACCACTATTATTAAAACATTCCAAGCGCTTTCTAGTGAAATTGCCCTCGATAAGTTGCTGATTAGCTTAATGAAAATTTTAATCGAAAATGCTGGCGCGACACAAGGCGCTTTACTATTGGATTGGGAGGGACAGTTACGGATTGAAGCAACGTGTCGGGGGGATTTAGATAGTATTGCTGTCTTGCAATCGATTCCCTTAGAAACAAGCCTTGATATTCCCACCGCGATTATCCATTATGTCAGCCGGACGCAAGACATTTTAGTCTTAAACGATGCCACGTCTGAGGATAGATTTATTACCGATGCCTATATTCAGCAAAATCAACCCAAATCTATTGTCTGTGCGCCCCTGCTAAATCAAGGACAATTAATTGGACTGTTTTATCTAGAAAATAATTTAGCGATCGCGGCATTTACACCCGCACGAGTTGAACTATTAAATCTAATATCAGCCCAAGCCGCGATTTCGATTAAAAATGCTCGGCTGTGGCAAAAACAAGCGGAACTTAATCATTCATTAAAGGCGGAAATTGCCGAACGCAAACGCACGGAAGCCGCTTTACGTAAAAGTGAGGGACTTTATCGAACCCTGACACAAAACTTTCCTAATGGTTCTGTTTTATTATTTGATCGAGAGTTACGCTTCTTGTTAGTAGAAGGGGAGGGGGTAAGGGCTGGCGGTTTTGAACCGGAACAGTTAAAAGGAAAAACGATTACAGAGGTTTTATCACCCGATGTTTGTAAAATAATCGAACCCCTGTATCAGTCAGCCTTAGCCGGAGAAACCAAGGTATCAGAAATTACATTTGCCGATCGCACCCATCAAGTCTATACCCTGCCGGTGAAAAATGAGCGGGGTGAAATTTTTGCCGGGATGGTAATGTCTCAAGATATCACCCTGCAAAAACAAGCGGAACATATCTTACAAAATGCGCGATCAGAATTAGAACGGCAAGTGGAAGAACGCACCCAAGCTTTAACCACGATGAATACTATCTTACAGACGGAAATTGCTGAACGTCGTGAGGCTGAAGTAAAACTTAAAGAACTCACCCAGGAACTACAACGTTCTAATCAAGAATTGGAACAATTTGCCTATATTGCTTCCCACGATTTGCAGGAACCGTTACGCGCTGTGGCAAGTTATACCCAACTTTTACAACAAGACTACCTCGATCAACTCGATGAATCCGCCCAAGACTATATGGCGTTTATCATTGATGGTGCAACCCGAATGCGCCAGTTAATTCAAGCCTTGCTGATGTATTCTCGTTTGGGAACTCGTCCACCAGAGGGGAAACCGACCGATTGTAATGCTATACTGCGTCAGGTGAGTGAGAATTTACAGATCGCGATCGCAGAAAGCCAAGCGACGATTACCTACGATGCCCTCCCCACAGTTCAGGCTGATCCCACTCAACTGATCCAACTGTTTCAAAATCTGATCGGAAACGCGATAAAATTCTGCCGCGATCGTCCCCCTCTCATCCAGATTGAGGCACAATTGATAGAGAATGCATGGCTGTTTCAGGTAAAGGATAATGGAATTGGGATTAAACCCAAATATCTCGACCGTATCTTTGTCATCTTCAAACGTCTCCATACCCGGCGCGAGTTTTCGGGTACAGGTATCGGTTTAGCCGTTTGTAAGAAAATTGTCGAACGCCACGGTGGACGGATTTGGGTGGAATCTCAACCTGGAGTTGGTAGCACATTTTTCTTGACCCTTCCCTGTTTAATATCCTCGCTATGAGCAGTCATTATAGATTGAGACCCATTGAAATTTTACTGATTGAAGATTCCCCCAGTGACGCGAATCTGATCCAGATCAGCTTTAAGCAAGCTAAAATTCCTAACACCCTGCGTTGGGTGGAAGATGGGGAAACAGCCCTAGAGTACTTACTCCATCAGGGGGATTATACGAACAGTCCCCGTCCGGATTTGATTGTGTTGGATCTGAATTTACCGGGAATGGATGGTCAAGAAGTATTAACCTCGATCAAATCAGACCCCACGCTTAAACGGATTCCAGTGATCGTTCTCACAACTTCAGAGGATGAAGGGGATATACTCAAGTCTTATGAACTTAATGCCAACTGCTATATTACCAAACCTATCGATATTCAACAGTTTATGGGAATGGTTCAACTATTGAAAGAATTTTGGTTAGCGGCGGTTCAATTGCCCTCGGAGTGATACCAGTCCTATGGACAAACAACTAATTCATGTCCTATTAGTGGAGGATAGCCCTAGTGATGCTCGCTTGCAGCGTCATCGATTTTCACGTTTAGACCCAACCGAATGGCAACTTCATCATGTTGAACGACTCGCTGATGCGATTGAGAGTTGTACGAATTTCCCCATTGATGTGGTGTTGTTAGATCTGAATCTTCCGGATGCTGATGGCTTAGAAACGGTGACTGAATTCCGAGAGGCGATTCCCCATCTTCCTATTGTTGTGTTAACGGGAAATAATGACGAAGAATTAGCCTTAGGAGCAATGGCTCATGGGGCGCAAGATTATTTACTTAAGGATGATATTACGATTCCCTTATTAGTGAAAACGATTCGCTATGCGATTGAACGGGGACAAATTCTCAAAAAACTCCAGGATAGTGAACGACGTTTCCGGGCAATTTTCAATCAAACCTTTCAATCCATGATGTTGCTGACTCCAGCAGGACTGATTGTTGATATCAATGAAACGGCATTAAATGCGAGTGGCTATAAATTAGATGATTTACTCGGTTTGCCTGTATGGAAACTGGAGTGTTGGAATCACTGCCAATCTATACAGGAGTGGTTGAAAGCGGCGATTAAAACGGCGGCTAACGGTGATTTGGTTCGCCAGGACGTTCAGTTTCGTAAACCGGAACGTGTGATGATTTGTATGGATTTTTCCCTTAAACCGTTAAAAGATGAGGAAGGAAAGGTTATTTTACTTATTGCTGAAGGACGAGATATTCATGAATAAGGCTGTTCGTCGTCAGCACTTTAGTGCTGGGAAATATAGCATTTTGAGGCACTAAAGTGCCTACTACGAACCGATAAAATTAAGCAAGGCGTGGGCGAGTTCAAGTTTGCTGCACGGTTGAACCGACTCCTGGCGTCCCTGTTTATCGATGAAAATGGCTTGGTTGGTGTCGCTGGCAAATCCAACATTCGGCTGATCAATGGGATTGGCGGCGATCGCGTCTAAGTTCTTGGCGTTTAATTTTTCTAACGCAGGCTTGACAATATCGCCAGTTTGTGCTGCAAATCCGATTAGCCGTTGATGGGCTTGTTTGCGCTGTCCTAACTCTGCCAAAATATCCGGTACAGGTTCTAAAGCTAAGGCAGTGGGAAGCTGGGCTTTGGGTAATTTCTCTGAGGCGTGATCGGCAGGTTTGACATCGGCGACGGCGGCTGCCATGATTACCAGATCGGCTGCGGAGAAATAAGATAACATGACCTGACGCATTTCAGCAGCGCTGACAACGGAAATTGCCTGAATATCGGGGGGGATGGGTTCAGTTAAGGGCGCATGGACTAATATAACTTGTGCGCCGCGATGCTTTGCCGCTTGTGCTAATGCCAGTCCCATCTTACCTGTAGAGGGATTGCCAATAAAGCGCACAGGGTCTAAATGTTCTCTGGTGCCACCGGTACTAATTAAAACCTGTTTGCCGACTAAATCCCGCTTACCGCCTGTGTATAACACCGAATAAATAGCAGCGAGAATCTCGGAGGGTTCTGCCAAGCGCCCTGCACCCATGCGATCGCACGCCAATCGCCCCGCACCGGGTCCTACCCTATGATATCTGGAATCGCTCAACAGGTTTTGCCAATTCCGTTGTACCGCCTGCTGTTCCCACATATCCGTGTTCATCGCTGGGGCAAGGAGTACGGGACAATGGGAGGCGAGAACGGTATTGGTTAATAAATTATCCGCTAAACCGTGAGCTAATTTGCCCAACGTGTTAGCGGTAAGCGGGGCAATCACGAATAAATCAGCCCATTCACCCAAGTCAATATGAACGGGGCGATGGTGAATCGGTTGCCAAAATACGCGATCGGTATACGCCTGATGGCGCGAGAGGGTGGAAATAGTCAGCGGGGTGATAAATTCTTGAGCCGCTTGGGTGAGAATCACCCGAACTTGCACCCCAGCCTGAAACAGGGTGGAAATAACCTGACACACTTTATAGGCGGCGATACCACCGCCTATACCTATCAATACTTGCCGCGACTCATTCACGCTTCATCATACGCTTCCAGGTCTAACAAGTAGAGGTAGGGTTCTGCTAACTCCGGACGTTGGAAGGCTAGCGCCCGCAGCACATGCCAGTCATCTAGTCCCGCAAACGCATTTTCATATTCGTCCTGTTCTAAACGTCCTGCTAATTCAGCAACATCCTGTTCCGTGAAAGCCGACAAATCACGCTGGGACATGGTTAACGTTGCCATTGCTCACGCCTCTCTTGAATCGGATTGATGTACTCTGCGGAGAGTGCTATTACTGCCGCGTTTCTATTATCGCCATTCAAGCACAGAACTGGGGACTTTTTTGGTTAAGGTTCTGGTAAGATTCTTCAGTTTGAGTCATGAATCCTTAACCATGAATTAACCCTAGAGAAATAAACATCTCCAGGGTCAATTTTGGTCTTGCGATCGGAGCGGCGGGATTTGAACCCACGACCCCCACTACCCCAAAGTGGTGCGCTACCAAGCTGCGCTACGCCCCGTGAAACCTTTCCTAGATTATCATAAGATTCATCATTTTAACAACTTTCCAGGAACAGGTTCTCACACAAGGGTTGGAGGGGAAGCAGTCAGAACACAAAATCCTGTAGGTTGGGTTGACGCCTGTTACCCAACAGGCTCTCATCGACAGGAAAGGGCGACCCAATGTCATGGAGTGGATTCGAGTTGAGCATTTATGCAAGCGGGTCGCCCCTACACACACCTCAGGTATCTCTTCCATTCATAGCCCCCTCTGGAACTCTCTCAAAAGACTTTTAGAGACTGAGTCGCTTGCAGCAAACCGGGAACGGCTGTGGCTTGCCAACTCCCCTCACAACGACGTTCCTGGTTCAAAATAAAGCGTAGTGTATAGGCAGACGGATAACCTTCGACTTCCATCCAGAGCAAGTCACTTTCGGCTTCACAGGTGATTTTCTCCTCATCGACCAACTCATCAGCGATGTCTTCAATGGCTTGAGCAAGCTGTGCTAACAATCGGCAAAAATCGTCTAACTCCGCCTGAGTCAGCTCGATTGCCCACTCATCAGTACCCACTAACCCCTGATAATGAGTTGCCTGAGGATTCCAACCTAGACGCCAACCTGAGCCACTTTTGACAATTCGTTCCGTGGTCATTGGTCATTGGTCAGAGTTTGAGGAACATTTATTAACTTAACCTCATTTGAACGTAATTGCGGCATTCCCCGACTTCAACGACAGTAAGTCGGGGAAGGATAGCAGACAAACTAGGAATTAAATATTCCGCAGTTTGTCAAATTTTTATGGTAAAATATAGGCATGAAAACACGTAGAGCAACCTATAG
>NZ_JAVKBY010000052.1:0-36342 GCF_040222985.1 Coleofasciculus sp. F4-SAH-05 | reverse complement strand
TAAACTATACCACTACATGGGATAGATAGATAGAAAGAAAGAGAGAGATTGAAAATACTTCGGGGATTGACCCCTCGCATTTTCCGCTATCCCCCTACCCCTTACTTCGTTGAAGGGGTAGCCCCTCGCGATTCGGGTGGGTTCAACTGTGATGGTGATACGCCCCAATTTCGGGTTGAAAGGGAGCAATTTCTGGCTTCACATCCACGCCTAACTGATTCAGCATCGCCTGTAAAACGGAGTCAGGTGATAAGCGTAAATAGTGGGGAGTGACTTCCAAGGGGACGTGGCGATTACCAAGGTGATAGGCGGCTCGCAGTAAACTCAGGGGATGGGGAGACGTAACGGTTAAAACAGGTTCGGGTTTCGCCGCAATCTGCACCACTATCTCTCCTGTCTCAGATTGGAGTAAATCCCCATCATTGAGAATCATCCCTCTCGGTAAACGCAGATACAAACCCTGACCCTCTGGGGTTTCAAATTCAAAGCGGTAGCGTGTCCGGGTGCGTTCCTCGGCGGTGAGGGAAAGTGTAAAATTAGCGGAGAGTTCTGTCGCTGAGTTCAAGCGTTGCGTCAACGTCAGCATAAATTGCTCAATTTGTCAAGCTAAAGTGACCTAAAGTGACCGTTGCAGCCGAATCAGTTCATTTTGAATTTGCCGTTGTAAATTCATGTCGCTGATGACGGTAGCTGTAATGGCGTTAAATTGAGCCATGTTGAACCCATAACTTTCGCCAATTTCTTTGGCTTTATTGCAGTAGTTGACGGCAATCCCTTGGACATCAGAGGGGAGTTCTTGGAGGGAATCGGGTTGGGTACAGATGATATTAGGAATGGGCTCTTGATTCATCTGTTGCTGAATTTCACTGAAGGCTGTCTGACGGCTATTTTCTATCGCCATAATTGCCTTAGCGTAATTGTTGATTTCCTCTTCGGTGATGGTTTCGGCTGGTAGGGGAGAAATAGGGGGATTTGCCTCAGGAGTGGAGTTAGAGGCACATCCAGAGAGAATGAGGGCGAGTGCAGTGATACAACTCGTCCAGGGAAATCTCAACGTTCGCGATCGCGCCTGTATGGGCATGGAATCCGATTCAAGTAGCAACGGCAAAGTGTAGCTCTATTTTGACAGGTTTTGACCGTTTGGAATTCAGGAACTTAGTAAAACTCAGGGTTCTTGCTTATATTAGCGAGTTCCTTACCGAGTGGTATTGTACCACAAGAGGGGCTTATCGTTGGCTGGATTCTTGCTGTGTTTGTAATGCATCTTGAATCCGCTGTCGTAAATTACTATCTTTTTCTGCCAGACGTGTAATTTGATTGAATCGGGAGGGAGTTAAATAATTATTCACCAGCGCTAACGCTTGGTTACAATAAGTATTGGCAATTTTTCGCGCCTCCTGAGACGGCAGTTGATTGATGGTTTCTGAGCGATGACACTGGATATCAGGAATGTTGCCATTTACAATTTTTTTAATTTCGTTATAGGCAACTTGGCGCAAGGGTTCCATGGCTAAAACTGCTCTAGCATAGTTGGTAACCTCCACATCGGTAACCGCTTGTTGAGCATAGACAGCACGGCTGAAGTCCAAACTTAGAGACTGTCGCGAAAGTTCGGGAATGAACCCAGACAGTAAACCTAAGCTGGTTAGTGCAGCTACAATAAGTGGACGAGAGAAACGAGTCAAATTAGGGTGATTACAGTAGGACGTGATCATGAGGATCGCAAATACCTAAACAGTACACAACAAAACCCAGAGTGGGCTTGTTTTTCCTGAACTATTTTAGGGGATAGAAGTTCCGCTGTCGGGTGTTGGGTGTGGGGTGTCGGGTGTCGGGTGTCGGGTGTGGGGTGTTGGGTGTGGGGTGTTGGGTGTTGGGTGTTGGGTGTGGGGTGTGGGGTGTGGGGTGTTGGGTGTGGGGTGTTGGGTGTGGGGTGTCGGGTGTCGGGTGTTGGGTGTGGGGTGTTGGGTGTGGGGTGTTGGGTGTGGGGTGTCGGGTGTGGGGTGTCGGGTGTGGGGTGTTGGGTGTGGGGTGTTGGGTGTGGGGAAGCTGGGGAAGCAATGTAGAGACGTAGCATGCTACGTCTGGAAGCTGGGGAGATGAGAGACAAAATTTCTATAGCCTATCACCCTATTCCCTGACAAATGACAAATGACAAATGACAAATGACAAATGACAAATGACAAATGACAAATGACAAATGACAAATGACAAATGACAAATGACAAATTAACGACAAATTTGACACAGTTTAATCACTTGAGTTTGCAGAGTTGAGAGTCCGTCAGCACCCCGTTTTAGGCTAACCTCTAACTCTAATAAAACTCGTAACGTTGCCATTAATTGACCCAGGCTGAGGTGCTGCACATCTTTCTTCAGAAAGTAAATACGCTTAGGGTTACCAACTTCGGCGGCGTTAGCAATAACTTTTATATCCTTTTCTCCCTCACTCATCATTAGCTTCACCCATAACCAAGTGCGAAATTGTCCCACAAGGGTAGCGACAATTCGTAATGGGTGTTCGTTGTTGTTGATTAAGTCAGCAATCAATCCTAATGCTTTAGTTGTATCGCCGTTGAGAATAGTCCCGGCTAATTGTAGGCTATTGTGAGTTGTGGTGGTGACTAATGCAGAAACAGCGCGTTCATCTAAGCTAGTTGTCTCATCGCCAGCGTAAAGGCGTAATTTGTCGAGTTCGTTGGCAAGTTGACGGGTATTATTACCCACTGCATCAGCGAGGAGTTCAGCCGCTAGGGGGGTGAGTTTAACACCTGTGGTTTGGGCGTAGGATTTAACCTGTTGGACTAATTCCTCGGTTTTCCAGGGGGGAATTAGGGGAAATTCTTTGATTTTGGCGTGTTTTTGCAGCAGTTTGGTGGATTTGAGTCGCCCATCGGGTCGATGATGACTGGTGAGGAGTAATATAGATTCTGGTGGAATGGCGGGGAGAGTTCGTCCAAGTTCAGCGAGAACATTTTCGGAACAGGTTTGGCAAACGGTGGTATCAACGAGCCAGACTAATCGCCCTCCCATCCCAAATGGGGGAGTCATCGCCTGATTGAGTCCCTGAATCACGGCGTCGGGTTGGTCTGGGGGAATTCTATCATAGTTAAAACTCAGCCAGTTGGGGTCGAGGACGGACTGGCGTAGTTCGTTGATGGCTTGGGTAAGGGCGAAGTCATTGTCTCCCCAATAAAGATAAATTGGCATAAGGACGTTTAGCGCATTCGGAGGAAATGAAACGTGGATGATACCTATCCAACTTATATTAATCGGGTGGTGAGGATGACTGTACTCGATAGTTATCACTCTCAGTTACCCAATATCCAGGAGTCACCGAAGTTTGAGCATCTGGCTGATGGCACAACCAAGGCGGTTAATTTTCCAGGATACACGGTGATGACGCCACCCTGGGAGGATGAGTCGGAGAATCAGGCGTTTTACGGGAGTTTGCAAGAGTTACAAACAATATTAGAAGGGGAATTTAAGTCGAGTTTAATGATATCGCTTCCGCCTGAGAGTTTTCACTTAACGCTGGCGGATTTAATTTGGGAGAATAATTATCGGGATGCGGTGCGGGATAATCTAGAGTTTGAGCCGCAACTTCAGGGACGCATTCGGGAGAGTTTTGGGCAATATCAGGAGTTGTATAGGAGTTCTTATCCTATATATTGGCAGTTTTTTGGCGTGATTGTTATGCCCCGTGCGATTGGGGTTTGTTTGGTACCAAAAGATGAGGAGTCTTATCAACGAGTGGTTGAGTTCCGGCGCTGTCTTTATCAAAATCCGGGGTTAATTGGTTTGGGGGTTGAGCAGCAGTACCATTTTACGGCGCATATTACGTTAGGATACTTCGGGGAAATTCCAGCACAGCTTGAGCGCGATCGCATCAGTACTAGGTTATCAGATTTGAATGAGCAATGGTTAGGGAAGGAGGATAATTCGTTTGGGGTTAAGCGGGCTGAGTTGCGGAAGTTTGATAATATGACTCATTTCTATCGCGAATCGGATTTTCCTGTTGTTGAGTTTTGAGTTAGGGTGGGGTGGAGGGGTGGGGAAAAGTTAGCATAGATAATTTTAAAACCCGCCCTCTTTTAGGTTTTTGAAGACTGGATTGTTTTGAGTGGTTTGGTCTCAGGATTGAATCGTTTTAACGCAGAGGAACGCAGAGGTAAGCGCAGAGGTTCGCAGAGGGGTGGGCGTTAGTGTGAGTGGGAGATGGTAGGATGTTTCTGGTTAAGTTTCGATTGTATAATTATAAGTCGTTTCGGGATTCGGGTTGGTTGGAGTTTGCGCCCGGTATTAATATTATTGTGGGACAGAATAATTCGGGGAAGACGGCGCTGTTGGAGGCACTGACGCTGAATTTTGAGAATGTGCCGCATCGGAGTTTGAGAACCTTACCCAATTCAGATTCACGATTAGATGATGAATCAAGGGCAGAAATTATAGTAACTTTATCCAAGGCGGAATTTATTGATTTCATAAATAAATTACCTGATCATTCCTTTGGGATATTGCCGCACAATCATCAAGAATCAAAAGAATTCGTTGATTTTTTACAAGAATGGCTATACAGTTCTCAAGACATTAATATTCAAGCTTATCAAGCAGGAAATTCATATATTAAAGATAATGATATACAAATCCCTGATCTAAATCCTACCATAAAGCTTTACCATGTTACAGACACTAATTGGAATAGTAGAGTTGGGATAAAGCATAAAGCCAAAATAATTTCTTTTGAGTTGCGAGGAGACAATAAATTAAAGATTGGCAATGAAATAACTATTGAGGGAGATAAAAAATATATTTGGATTACGATAGTTAATAAATTTAAACACCGTATATATCGTTTTCATGCTGAACGTACTACTCGGTCAATATGTGCTTCTGGAAGTAGCCGATATCTTCGAGCTGACGCATCTAACCTTCCTGAAGTTATCAATAAATTAGAGGAGCGAGGAAATCGGAAAATATTTGATAAATTCAACGAATATATATCAAGAATATTTCCGGAAATCAATGTTGTTTCTGTTCATAATATAAGGCAAAAAGAAAGACCTGTACTTTCCTCTTCTTCAATAGAAATTTTAGTATGGTCGAAAGATGCTGTTGAAAACGATAGAGAAGATTTAGCATTTCCCCTTTCAGCTTGTGGGACTGGAATTGGTCAGGTATTGGCAATTCTCTACGTTGTTCTTACTTCCCAAGAACCGCGAACTATCATTATCGATGAACCCCAATCCTTCCTACATCCGGGTGCAGCGAAGAAACTAATCGAGATTCTCAAAGAGTTTCCGCAGCACCAATATTTTATCGCTACTCACTCACCGATGATTATAGCGGCGGCGAATCCTTCTACTATTGTGAAGCTGCGGTATGAGGAGGGGGAAAGCAAAGCCGAGGTGATGAATTTAGACGATATTAAGGAACAGCGTTCTCTATTAACTGACTTAGGCGTTAGATTATCCGATATTTTCGGGATGGATAATATTCTCTGGGTGGAAGGAGAAACGGAGGAAAACTGTTTTCCGATGATTTTAGAGAAATTAGCGAAAATATCTTCTCTAAGAGAACTACAAATCCTCAGAGTTAGAAAGGTTGGAGATTTTCAGCAGAAATCCACTAAAGCGACTGAGACTATATTTTACATCTACGAGCGCCTGAGTAGTCGGATCAGTTTATTCCCGGATCAGATGCGGTTTGTATTTGATCGAGAGAATAGGTCAAATGCTGAAATTGCCAAGCTGGAAAGGGAACGTCCTAATTTGTTCTTTCTCCCTCGCTGTATGTATGAAAATTATCTGCTGCACCCACAAGCAATCACTAGCATTATTAATGATGAGTATGAAGAATATCTTCCCCCTGAAGACGTTGATGCTGCTAAAGTCACTGAATTGGATGTTGAGCAAATACTTATGGATAAGAAATCTAAGAAGCGTTATTTTGACTCGAAAGAGTTTCAGGAGGAAAAACTAAAGGATTCAGACTGGGTTAACCAGAATATTAATGCAGCAAAGCTGCTCAAGGATTTATTTTCGGAGTTGTCAGAAAATCGAATAGAATTTCGCAAAACTCGACATTCGCTTAAGCTTACTGAATGGTTATTTGAACATAAACCTGACAAAATGACTGAACTTGCTGAGTTTTTGCAGAAAGTGATTGACAGGGAATAGTTTGAGCAATGTAATGGTGCGTTACGCTACGCTAACGCACCCTACGGATTAAGGCTTTTAATTAGAATATTTAGTTCGCGACTTATTTAGGGAAAATAACGATAGATGATTTCTATGAATCCGCTAAATCATCCAATTTTAGAGCAAAGTTTCGCTATAATTGACCAAGAAATTGGTGAACATAGGTTCACGCCTGATGAATATGCGGTTGTTCGGCGAGTGATTCACAGTACCGCTGATTTTGAATTTGCTAAACTGATTTATTTTAGTCCAGAGGCAATTACATCCGGAATTACAGCTATTCAGAATAAAGTCCCGATTATTACTGATGTGGGTATGGTTAAACAGGGAATTAGGGGAATGGTGAGTAAAACTTTCGGGAATCCTGTCATGGCGGCGGTTGAACAAGCGTCGGTGGCGCTTCCGGGGAAGACGCGCACGGAAACGGGTTTATTAAGTTGTTATTGTCAGTTTCCTGAAGCCATTTATGTGTTTGGTAATGCGCCGACTGCACTTTTAGCATTATGTGCTGAGTTACAACAATCTTTAGTAAAACCTGCTTTGGTTATTGGCGCACCTGTGGGGTTTATTTCTGTCGTGGAAGCTAAAGATACTTTAGCAAAAACTCCCATTCCCCAAATTCGGATTAATGGACGCAAAGGGGGTTCCCCTGTCGCGGCGGCGATGCTTAATGCTTTAATGGTCTTAGCCTGGGAAAAGTCGTGAATTTAAAGATTGCAGTAGAGGGAACAAATCTTAAGTTCAATGGCATTGACTTAAGGCTGGTGGGCAATGCCCACCCTACATAAACTATTAATAACAAATGACGAATGACGAATGACGAATGACGAATGACAAATGACAAATGATATTCATGTAGTCGGAATCGGTTTAGATGGCGCAGGGGGACTGACAGAATCTGTGCGACAATTAGTAGAACGGGCGACTCTGTTGGTGGGGAGCGATCGCGTCCTGAGTTACTTTCCTGAATATCCCTCACGCCGCCTGGTTTTGGGCGATTTGACGCAGGTGATCCGCGAGATTCGTCGCCAGTTGGCTAAGAATGAGCCAAGTTGCTGTATCATCGTGTTAGTGACTGGTGATCCGTTGTTTTTTGGCTTGGGTCGTTTGCTATTAGCTGAATTGCCACCTGAACATCTCACGTTTCATCCCCATGTCAGTGCGGTACAATTAGCTTTTAGTCGGGTGAAAGTCCCTTGGCAAGATGCGGTGACGATTAGTAGTCATGGGCGTTCTTTAGAACGGTTAACCCAAGCATTACAACAGGGAACCGAAAAAATTGCCGTGCTTACGGATAAAATAAATACGCCGAGTGCGATCGCAAACCTATTACTTGATCTGGATTTACCCTGTGAGTACCAGTTTTGGCTGTGTGAAAACCTCGGTGGAACTGATGAACGGGTGCGGTGTTTGCCTGTGGATATTGTACACTTAGAAGCGATCGCGCCCCTGAATGTGGTGATTCTTCTGCGTCAGTCTGAACCCAGTGATATTCCCCTAGATGTCGCCACTTTACCTATTTTAGGGGTATCGGATCACAGTTTTGCCAGTTTTCGCGATCGCCCGGGTTTAATCACTAAGCGCGAAATCCGTACTCTGATTCTAGCGGAACTCTCCCTACAACCCAAACAAATTATCTGGGATATTGGTGCAGGAACGGGTTCCGTCTCCGTTGAAATTGCCCGATTATCGCCGACGTCTCACGTCTATGCGATTGAAAAAACGGCGATGGGAACGGCTTTAATTGAACAAAATTGCCGCCGTTTACAGGTTAGGAATGTTACCTCTATCTATGGTACAGCACCGGATATATTATCTCAACTGCCCACCCCCCAGCGGGTTTTTATTGGCGGAAGTGGCGGGAATTTAGTGGCGATTTTAGAACGAACCCAGGCACAATTAGGAGATAATGGCATAATCGTGTTAGCCTTAGCCACATTAGAACACCTAAATCAGGCAGTCAATTGGTTTAGCGATCGCGGTTGGACGTATCGATTATTACAGGTTCAGCTTTCCCGTTCCATCCCCGTCGCCCAACTCACTCGTTTTACCCCTCTGAATCCGGTGACGATTATTAGAGCCATCCCACCGGATAAAATAGCGGTAAAGAGCATCTTATGGTAGAGACATTGCATTTTAGTCTCTACATTAGGTTAAAATCGCCCCACCCATTAACTTAGAATACCGATAGTCCAACTCCGCCTTAATTAACGGCAAACTCTCCAACGCCTTATCCTCTAGCACAATCTTCTCCGCCGCATCCCTTGCCAAATTCAACACCTCTTGGTCCTCTACCAAACTGGCTAAGGCAAAATCCGCCAACCCCGACTGACGCCGCCCCAACACCTCCCCAGGACCTCGAAACCGCATATCCATTTCCGAGATAAAAAAGCCATCTTGAGACTGTTCCAACACCCCCAAACGCTGACGCGCGGTATCGGTTTTTGACCCACTCATTAATAAACAATAGGATTGATGGGAACCCCTTCCCACCCGCCCTCGTAATTGGTGCAACTGTGACAAGCCAAACCGTTCCGCATTTTCAATCATCATCACCGTCGCATTCGGGACATCTACCCCCACCTCAATTACCGTGGTGGAGACGATAATTTGCGTCTGATTATCCCGAAACGCATTCAACGCCTCATCCTTCTCCGCCGAACTCATCCGCCCATGTAGCAATCCCACCTGAAAATGTGGGAAAATACTCTCAGAAAGTCGCTGATGCTCCTCGACTGCCGATCGCACATCCAGTTTTTCTGATTCTTCGATTAACGGTAGGACAATATACGCTTGACGCCCTTGGGCAATTTCTCGACGCATCAATTCATAAGCGTTTTGGCGTTCCTTCCCAGTTAATACCGACGTGTGAATTTTTTGACGCCCTGGTGGTAACTCATCAATCTGACTCACATCCAAATCCCCGTGCAAGGTTAACGCCAAGGTTCGCGGAATTGGCGTCGCTGTTAGGGTTAAGACATGGGGAGATTGTCCCTTTTGCTGCAACTGCGCTCGTTGTTCCACACCAAACCGATGCTGTTCATCAATCACCACCAATCCTAAGCGCTGAAAATTCACCGAGTCTTGAATTAACGCATGGGTTCCCACTAATAACGGTAATTCCCCGGTTTCTAACTGAGAATGGATTTCCCGGCGCTTCTTTACTTTCACTGAACCCGTTAGTAATTCCACGGGAAGATGGAGTAAATTAAACCAACTGACTAATTTACGATAATGCTGTTCAGCTAATACTTCCGTCGGTGCCATTAACGCGGCTTGATACCCGGATTGAATCGCCGCCAAAATTGCCAGCACCGCCACCACCGTTTTCCCGGAACCCACATCCCCTTGGACTAAGCGATTCATCGGCGTGGGTTGTTGTAAATCGTTGAGAATATCGTTGACGACCCGTTTTTGGGCAGAGGTGAGTTCAAAGGGTAGCAGGTGATAAAATTGATCAACCAGTTTCCCCGTGGGCGCGAGAATAGCACTGGATTGAACTTGCTGCTGCATTTTCCGCCGTTGGAGAAACCCTAACTGTAAATAGAAGAACTCATCAAACACCAAACGACGTCTGGCACGGCTGAGGGTATCCGTATCAGTGGGAAAATGGAGATTCGCGATCGCGTCACTCACTCCCATCAAATCATACTGCTGGCGCATCCCCTTCGGCAATGGCTCTTGCAGTTGATTCACCGCCGGTAACACCGCCATCACCGCCTGTCTCACCCAATCGGCTGGTACTCCTTCGGTCAAGGGATAAACCGGCATAACCCGACCAATTTTTAAGGAGTCAATACTCCCCCCCAGATGGTCTAACACCTCAATTTCTGGCGTATCCAGAGTAATCCCATACTTATTCTTTTTCACCAACCCCGACGCTGCCACAATCGCCCCAGCTGGATAGCGACGTTTTTGTTGTTCTTGCCAACCCCGATGATTGAAACGATTCCCCGCAAAAAAGCGATTCAGTTTTAGTTGACCCGTACTATCTTTAATTAATAACTCAAAAATCGATAACTTTTTATTCCGAGGACTGGTAAAACAGTTACAACGCTTCACCGTACCCACTACTGTCACCGTCTCCCCGGCGACTAACTCCTTAACATTCACCTGACGGGCATAATCAATATGATCCCTCGGATAATAGTAGAGCATATCTCGCACCGTATATACTCCCAAACGCCCTAAATAATCACTGCGGCGACGACCAATATCGGGTAACTCGGACAACGGTGAGTCCAAGGTAAAATTAACGTTTAACTTGGAGGTTTCCGCCACCAGAGGCGTAGTCCGGGGGGCTTTAACCGTCGATGTTTGAGGCGGATGAGTCTTTTCCCGTTCCCGGCGCTGAAGTTCCTGTTGCAGCTTGTTGAGGAACTGTTGCGTATCAGCTATCAGAGATTGACGCGCTTCTACCGTCTGATGATGATAACGTTCAAACTCAGCCGCAATTGACTGCCATTTGCGCCGTTCCACCGGGAGAAGTCCGTTGGGTGTCTTGCCCAAACTGAGGCAAAGAAACTCACTAAAACGATACTGATTTCCCTGTAAATCAGTAAAGCCATTTTCGGCTTCCACCGCTAGCGCTTTTTGCAATCGTGTCCAATCTGGAAATTCTGTACTCACAATCTCTGAATTCTGTAAGGACAAATAACGAACGACTCACGACAAGCCAGGGCTAATCCCAAATGACGTAGCTTGCTTCTTGCGAAGCGAGTATGACAAATGACGAACAACTAATCCTCAAACCAACTCGCCCGCCATGCGGCTTCAGCTTGAACCACAGTCCACTCCCGTTGTTTTTTACGATATTGTCGCTGAAATTTAGTGGTATGGGCAAGCAGGTTACGGATTTGATTCCGCACTTTGACCAATTGCGGTTCTGTAAACTCAATTTCAGATAGGCGCAGATTAACCGCAATAATTCGGGTTAGGGTTGAATCATCGTCATCCTCAGGCGTTTGGGTTTCGACTAAAAGGTTGAGTAGATTTGAACCCGGACTGCTTTCACCCGCCGCATCCGCTTTGGTCGCCGCTTCCAGGACAGTTGGGGGTAGTTTATCAGGAATAATACCCTCTTGTTGTAAAAGATGATTCGTCTCCACGGAAACCGTTTGCAAGGTGAGAGCAATTTGGTCTTCGAGCATATCTTGCCACTGTAGCAGTTGATCCGGCAGAATCGGTTTTTGGGGGGTGAGGGCTGAATCTGGAGATGGGTTCGTCGTCGTTTCCGCCAAGGATTCTGTGAACTCCACCAGCAGTTCTAATTCCTCATCCTCGTCTTCTAGCTCATCGTCCAGGGTTGAGGATAGGTCTTGAGGAAGCTGTAGGTGTAAGATTAACTCGTCTTGTCCTTCCTTACCAATCTGACGCAAGGCTTGCTGTAGATTTTGGCGCTGATTGAAGGATAAACTTAAAAAGGCGTCGGGATAGCCTTGAGTACATACCTGGTAACCTGCCAGCATTAACTGTTTTTGCACGGTTTGCCCCAACACGGTCAAATAGGTGGCGTAACTGTCGTGAAGTTGGGAAGCCAGATGTGCGATCGCTCCCTCCATCTTAGCTAAGTCCTGCTCAATCAGTTCAATTGCGCTCACCATTATCTGCTACTGCTCCCGATAGGTCTCCTTTTTACCAAAAAACGTAGGGTGGGTTAGGCGGACTTTCATTAAGGCGGTACCCATTTAATCAACTATCCGCCGTAACCCACCACTGTTAAAGTTCTTAGGTGTATTTTTATTGAATTGGAACGGCTTCAGCGACGCGACGTTTAGTCTGATGATTCCGATTCAATCCCCTCACCCAGAACATAGCGGGTAAAGCGACGCACCTGGATATTTTCTCCTAACAGCGCAACAGTTTCTTTGACCAACTCTTCGACGGATTTGCTTTGATCTCGGATATAAGGTTGATCCATTAATGATAATTCCTTCAACCGTTTCTCAATCCGCCCCTGAACAATCTTCTCTTTAATATTGTCCGGTTTCTTCGCCAAGTCATCACGCCCCATTTCAATTTCTTTTTCTCTTTGGGAAATAGCGGCGGGAATATCCTCCACCGAAACATACTCGACATTCGGACAAGCTGCCACTTGCATCGCGATATCCTTGACTAAGGCTTGGAATTCCTCGCGACGAGCCACAAAATCCGTCTCGCAGTTGACCTCCACTAAGACACCAACTCGTCCCCCAGTGTGGATATAGCTGCCCACAATACCTTCAGCCGCCATCCGACCGGATTTTTTCTCAGCTGAGGCAATTCCTTTCTGACGCAGCCATTCGATGGCTTTGTTCATATCGCCCTCGTTTTCTTTGAGCGCTTTTTTGCAGTCCATCATGCCTGCGCCAGTTTTTTCCCGTAACTCTTTGACTAGTTTTGCTGATATTTCCGCCATCTTAATCTTTATTCCTCCTTTGTTGTTTGTCGTGTTAACGATTAGCACTATCTTGGAACAAATCGGACAAAAACCGGAGCAAATCGGTAAGTCTAACCATTACTCCGGTTTGTTGACACTCCTCAGCCTGAAGGCGTGAGGATTCTTTCTTCATAGGGAGCCAGAGTTTAACGTCTTCCGGGACGAAAGCTTTACCCTCAGAAAGCTTAAGCCGTATGCCCTACGGCTTCTAGTCCTCTCAGCTTGACAACTTGAGCGGCGGCTGTATCCCTGTCGCAGGTATAGCCACAGAATTGGCATTTGTGGAGCCGTTCAGACAGTTTCTTTTTGCCCGTCTCCTCTAAACATTTGGGGCAAGTAAAGGAAGTGCCTTTAGCGTTTACTTTTTGGAAATAGATGCCACGCTTAAAGCAGCACCCTTGAAGTATCTCCAAAAACTGACCCCAGCCAGCGTCCAGGCAATGCTTACCCAAGAACCCTCGCCCCATCCCCTCGAATGCCTGATGCAAACGCTTAAGCGTTTGCTGCAAAACTTGAGACTGTACTTGTTTAAGTGCCTGAATGTGCTTTTTTGCCTGGGTTAGTTTTTCGCACTGGCTTTTATAAGTTGGCGCTTTCGCATCAGTCCGAATGATATATTCATGTCGAATTGAGCAAGCGTTCATTAAACATTTGCGTGAGTTTACCCAATCTTTGCGCTCTTGCAATGCGTAGTTATAGACCCTACGGCATTGTTCCAGCCACTCCTCAAATAGGGTAGCTTGGGCGCGGGTTGGCTTGAGTTTAAACTCATAGACTAAATTGAACACTTACTCGCTCTGTTGGCTTTTGTGTTGCCATAGTTATTCTAAGGCGTTTGCCTTATCCAGAAAAGCTGCCCTACAAGAGCAGGGCTTTAGACCCATCAGTTCCGGTAACTACTCAGTGCCACTGAACAACGGACAGATAACCCCAGTGTATCGGGTGAGCCTAAAAATGCATCGCCGCTTATTCTTCGCTGTCCTGGCTTTCCTCGGCGCTGTCCTGGCTTTCCTCGGCGCTGTTCTGGCTTTCCTCGGCGCTGTCCTGGTTTTCCTCGGCGCTGTCCTCCATGTCTGACATGTCTGACTCAAAGGAGTCCATATCTTCCTCGCTGTATTCGTCTTCCATCTCCTCGATGGCTTCGGCAAACTCTTGCTCGTCCTCTGTTTCCAGTTCCCCGTGACGCCCTTCATAGATGGCATCGGCTAACTTACCAATGATCAGTTTAATCGATCGAATCGCATCGTCATTGGCGGGAATCGGAATATCGACCACATCCGGGTCACAATTCGTATCCAGCATCGATACCACGGGAATGCTGAGTTTTTCACACTCTTTGATGGCATTGTATTCCCGGCGCTGGTCAATAATCACCACAATGTCGGGGATGCGCCGCATCATCTTGATGCCACCGAGATATTTTTGTAGCTTGCCCAGTTCCCGGCGCAGTACCGCCGCTTCTTTTTTCGGCAAGAGGTCAAGGGCACCACTTTCTTCCCGGCGTTCCAATTCTTTTAATCGTTCAACCCGCCCTTTAATGGTTTCCCAGTTGGTCAGCATTCCCCCCAACCAGCGTTGGTTGACGTAGTACGCACCACAACGACTAGCTTCTTGGGCAATAATTCCCGCCGCTTGCCGCTTGGTCCCGACAAACAGACAACGTTTTCCTTGTTCGGTAGCAGTTCGCATGTAGCTGTAGGCTTCTTCCATCAACTGGGCAGTTTGCACCAAATCAATGATATGAACGCCATTCCGGGCAGTATAAATGTACTGATCCATCCGGGGATTCCAGCGGCGGGTCTGGTGACCGAAGTGAACCCCGGCTTCCATCATTTGAGCCAAAGAGACGACTGGCATAATTAATTTAAACTCCTTATTCGGGTTTATCCTCCATTCAGGCGGATTTCCTGGTGGGAAACACCCGAAATCCTGAATGTGCGATTTTTGACAACCTTTCTAAGGTAGCATGAATAGTCGGACAATATTCAAGTTGACGGTTGGGAATGGGGAACAGGGAACAGGGAACAGTAGGGATTTGATGCTTGTTCACATTTCTGAGTGCAGCGGACAGAATTGATGCCCAGGTACTTTTTTGCTCATGACATTGGATTGGCAACGCGCCCGTCAAGACACACCGGGCTGTGAAACGGTTTTACATTTTAATAATGCGGGTGCAGCATTAATGCCGCAGTTGGTTTTAGATGCCGTTGTTGGGCATTTACAGTTAGAAGCCCAAATGGGTGGCTATGAAGCGGCAGCACAGCAAGTTGAGGCAGTGGAACAGGTATATGATGCTATAGCGACTTTATTAGGCTGTCAGCGCCAAGAAGTTGCCCTGATTGAGAATGCCACTAGAGCCTGGGATATGGGGTTTTATAGCATACCTTTAGGAAAAGGCGATCGCATCCTTACAGGCGTATCGGAATATGGTAGTAATTTCATTGCGTTTCTGCAAGTTGCGAGGAAGACTGGGGCAACCATTGAGGTGATTCCCAATGATGAATTTGGGCAAATTTCTATTCCTCAATTACGCCAAGCGATTGATGAGCGGGTGAAGTTAATTGCGATTACCCATGTTCCCACGAATGGGGGATTAGTTAACCCAGCCGCAGCAGTTGGGAAAGTAGCAAAAGACGCCGGGATTTTATATTTACTCGACGCCTGTCAATCCGTGGGACAAATGTCAATTAATGTGCAAGAAATTGGCTGTGATCTGCTCTCAGCGACGGGACGTAAATACTTACGCGGACCCAGAGGCACTGGATTTTTATATGTCAGAGAAGGGGTAATTGAGCAATTAGAACCGCCCTTTTTGGATATGCAGGCGGCTGAATGGCTGAGTCGGGATACATTTAAAATTCGTGCCGATGCCCGTCGGTTTGAAAATTGGGAAACCAACTATGCCGGTAAAATTGGGTTAGGCGTGGCGGTTGATTATGCATTAAATTGGGGACTAGCAGCGATTGAGCATCGGATTAGTGGTTTGGCGGACAATTTGCGTGAGCAATTGAATGGAATTGATGGGGTAACAGTTCAGGATTTAGGTCAGAAAAAATGTGGGATTATTAGCTTTACAGTTGCCGAAAAAGACCCCAGTGAAATGAAGCAATTACTGAGTAAAAAAAAGATAAATCTCTCGGTTTCTGCCGCCCAAGGCACGCGATTAGATATGGATGCACGCGGGTTAGCGTCTGTGTTAAGGGCTTCGGTTCATTATTACAACACCGAAGCCGAAGTTGAGCGATTTTGTACAACATTGGCATCTTGGGTTTGACAGGGAACGAGTAATAGAGACACCTACCCCCCAATTCCTCTGCGAACCTATGCGTTAAAAAAAATACAATTTGCAACCAGACAAATTATCACAAAATTGCCGTCAAATTATTACCAAACTGTAGGGTGCGTTAGCAAAGCGTAACGCACCATTATATTTCATATTATGTCCGGCAAATCACCCATGATAAAAATTTATCCGCATCTCGTGATTATAGGTTCCATGTCCGGTTATTACCAAACTGTAGGGTGCGTTAGCAAAGCGTAACGCACCATTATATTTCATATTATGTCCGGCAAATCACCCATGATAAAAATTTATCCGCATCTCGTGATTATAGGTTCCATGTCCGGTAAAGCGCCGTTTGAGTAAAGGGCGACCCGATACAATTGAGTGGATGGGGGTGTTCATTGATGCAGGCGGGTCGCCCCTACAGTATATTTATGATTAGGTCGCTTCTCATAAGAGCGGAAAGTGCTGTATCGTTGTATGTAGTGCGAGCATCTTACTTGCTACTAAGCAATGACGATCTGTGCCGTTAACTTTTGTTATCCCTACCTACTTACTCCCCCTGTTTCTCCGCCTCCGGAGTTAATAACGCCGGAATCGTGAAATAAAACGTTGTTCCCACGCCTAAAGACGATTCCACCCAAATCTGTCCGCCGTGATGTTCCACAATTTTCTGACAAATCGATAAACCAATCCCGGTTCCTGGATATTCTTCGTTGGTGTGTAGACGTTGAAATACCTTAAAAATTCGTTCAAAATACGCAGCTTCCACACCAATCCCATTATCCTCCACCCGAAACACCCATTCATTCACCTCAAGGGGTTCTGGCGTACTCGGCGGCAAAATCGGGGATTCATCATTCAATGAAAAAGTTTTTTGGCGCAATTCTGCCGCAATTTTAATCTCCGGTGCAACCTCCGGGGAGCAAAATTTGAGGGCATTACTGATTAAATTTTGAAAGAGTTGTACCAGTTGGATGCCATCTGCCATGACGATGGGTAAATGTTCGCAGGTAATCACAGCATCCTGCCCTTGAATCACACTGTCTAAATTCGCCAAAACGGACTCAACCACCTGATTACAGTCGGTGGGTTCAAATTCTTCCCCCTGAGTCTCGACTCGTGAATAGTTCAGCAAATCTTGAATGAGCTTTTCCATGCGATCGCCTGCTTCTAAAATTCGATTCATGTAGTGAGCGGCTTTATCATCCAACAAACTCTGGTATTTTTGGCAAAAAAGCTGACCAAAGGCTTTCATTGTTTGCAGAGGCGATCGCAAATCATGAGAGGCGATGCGGGCAAATTCTTCTAAGTCTTGATTCGAGCGGATTAACTCGCCGTTAAGCTGCTGAAGTTGTTGATTTTGATAATTTAGTTGCTGATTTTGCTCGACAATTTGCTGTTGCTGGCGAACCACCATCAGTTGATTATTCACCCGCGATAACACTTCTTTCACATGAAAGGGCTTAGTAATATAGTCGGTTCCTCCTACCTCAAAGGCTTTGACTTTATCCCATTCATTATCCAACGCGCTCAAAAAAATGATTGGAATGTGCTGAGTGCGTTCATCGGATTTTAAATGCTGGCACAGTTCATACCCATTCATTTGCGGCATCATAATATCCAGCAAAATAAGCTCCGGCAACGCTTTTTCAATCCCCATTAATGCCATTTTGCCACTAATGGCATTTCTGACCCGATATCCTGCCTCGGTGAGAGTTGTCGATAACAGACGTAGATTGTTGGGCTGATCGTCAACAATTAAGACATAGCCGGGATTCTTTGGGTTACTCATGGTAAAAGGGTTGCGTCAGATTCATTAGGGTGTCAAACCGAAACTCATTCACCAAATCCGTAAGGGCTTCCGCTAAGGGAATCTCAGACGGTGGAATTTGCTCAATGAGTTGGTTCATGAGTTCATGATCAAGACTGCTAGCTGCTTGATGAAGTTGCCTAGTCCACTCATTTGGCATTATCGCTAAATGTTCTGGTGTCAGCAACATTCGTAACCATCCATCACAGGCATCCGCATATCCATCCAAATTAGGTGCGGTTGCCAATGTTCCCACGCGGCTACAGCTTGTTGACCATTTTCGGCGACTTGTATCTCAAATCCGATGGGGGTGAGTAGCTGAATCAAAAGTTGGCGATTACTAGGACTATCATCAGCAATTAAAATACGAGACTGCGGTTGATTGTCGGTGATCCCAATCACTCGTTTCGGTGAGACTGGAGGCAAATCGTCACAAGGGGGAGCAACCTGGATGGGAAGACTAAAAATAAACGTCGTGCCTTGATTGACGACACTTTGAACCGTCAGTGATCCGCCCATCAGTTGTACAAAACGGCGGCTAAATTTGAGGGGAATGGGATTGCCTATTCCCCATTCCCCATTTCCCATTCCCGCAATTTTTCATTCCCCATAGTCAAATTCACAATTTGATCAAATTTAAACTCATCGATTAATTGAAGTAAAGCTGTTGTCAAATTACGATGAGAATCGGGAATTTGCTCAACCAGTTGACGCATAAGTTCTTCATCAAGACTGCTGGCGGCTTGATTGAGTTGAACCCGCCACGTTTCGGGCATTAGTCCTAACCGTTCTGGGGTCAAGGTAGGCAGAAAATCACCTGAGTCTGATGAGACAACGGATGTAGCATCGTTGTAGAGATAACGCACCCCTAAATGTTGTGCCATTTTTTCAAAGATGATCCCCTCTTGAATCGGTTTAATCACAAAATCATCACAACCGCTATCTAAAAATGATTGAATTTCCTCCGTAAAAGCACTGGCAGTAATGGCAATAATCACTGTCGCTGAACAGTCATTTTGCCATGTCTCTTTCTGCCTTTCTTGGTCACGAATCCATCGGGTAGCCTCCTTGCCATCCATGACAGGCATTCGGATATCCATCCAGATGAGATGAGGATACCAACTGTCCCATATCGTGATGCCTTGTTGACCATTTTCAGCACACTGCACCTCAAATCCTACAGTCTCCAACAGTTCACACAACAGTTGACAACTGGTTGGATTATCTTCTATGACTAAGATGCGGTAGCTGGGTTGTTCCGGTGCAATTCTGAGAACGCGATTGTGGTGAGACTGACAGATGACTTCAGTGGCTTCAGCAGGAGTAATCGGAATCGAAAACTCAACCTGTGTTCCTTCTCCCAGTTGACTATTGACAGTAATCTCTCCTCCGATCATCTGAATAAATCGCTGCACAATCGCTAACCCTAAACCTGTCCCAGTTTGAGAGTCTTTACCCACTTTTGTCTGGACAAATGGCTCAAATAAGGAATCAAGTTCGTCGGTAGCAATACCTTGACCTGTATCCTGAATTGAAACCTGTAGAGTATTTAACTCATCCATGTCTAAGGTTAGCGTTATTCTCCCCTTATCCGTAAATTTAACGGCATTATCTAATAAATTAATTAAAACCTGACGTAATTTATTTTCATCCGTCTGCACATAGCGAGGAACCTGAGGTGAGCGTTGGGTGATGAATTCTAAACATTTATTGGCAGACTTAACCCGAAACATTTGCTTAATCGTATCCATCAACTGATACAAATCAAAGCTCTTGGCTTCAATTGCCATCCGTCCAGCTTCAATTTTGGACATCGATAAAATATCGTTAATTAATGCCAGCAAATGCTCACCGGAATGATTAATAATACTCAAATAGTTTTGGTGCTGAGGAGAAAGAGATGGGTCATGGCTCATCAGTTGCGTGAACCCTAAAATAGCATTGAGCGGGGTTCTCAATTCATGACTCATATTGGCAAGAAACTCACTTTTAGCGAGATTGGCGGCATCTGCTGCGTCTTTGGCTTGTTGCAGAACCATTTCCGCTGTTTTGCGTTCAGTAATATCCAGGTAAGCGATAGCGACACCATAACCGGGTAACGAAATCGGGGCAGCTGTAATCGATAACCAGACAATTTCACCATTCGGTTGATGGATTCCTGCTTCCGAGTTTTTCACCACTCGATTTTCAGTTAAGGCAATCACACTGGCAAATTCATGACTAGGCATGGGTGTACCATCGGGTCGAATTCCTCGCCATTCCGGGGCATTATAGTGGCGTTGAGTGTGTTCAGCAAGGGAGATGCCTAAAATGGTTTCTGAGGCAGGATTCGCTTCAATAATATGTCCCGTTTCATCCGTGATAGAAAAGCCAATCGGTAAGATATCAAATAGGGTTTGGTATTTCTGTTGACTTTCCCGTAATGCCAACTCCATCCGCTTGCGATCGCTAATATCTGTAATTAGGGCATAATAGCCTTGGATAGGGCGAGAGTTGTCTGAATCCACCGAGTCACCAAAGGCGGGAATTAGAGTCGCGAAAACATAGCGAGTTCCACCAGAATGGTAAGGAATCTCGGTCTCATAGGTGACATACTCACCTCCAATGACTCGTTCTAAATACCCACGCACGCGCTGATAGGCATCCTCTCCAATCACCTCAGGAACAGTCTTGCCGCAAATCACCTCCGGTGATAATCCAAACCAAGTTTGATAGGTTTTATTAGCAAACTGATAGCGTAAATCGGCATCCAGATAAGCAATACAAACGGGTAAGGCATCTGTAATTAATTGAAGTTGATCTTGTGCCTGTTTGCGTTGGCGAATCTCTTCCTGTAATTGCTGAATTGCACGGGTTAAACTGCGGTTTTTTTCTTGTACCGTAATCCCCAATTCTGCATTTGCCTGTTGTAGCGCTACTTCAACCTGCTTGCGTTCGGTTAAATCAAAGGAAACATCAACAATGCCAATAAATTGACCTGTTTCATCATAGATAGAAGAATTGGTTGCCTGCACGGGGAATATCGTGCCATCTCGATGTTGTACCCAAAATTCGCCAGTCCAACCTTCACCCCTCTGCAAAATTTGCATTATTTCAATAGCTTTTTCTTGATGATTTTTCGGGGCGAGAACCTCTATAATTGCACGACCAATGACTTCAGTTGCTGACCACCCATAAAGGATTTCAGCGAAGTGGTTCCAATAGGTAATCATCCCGGATAAATCTGTCGCTATAACCCCATGATTAACTAAATCTAAAAGACGTGCCTGAAAATAGATCGCCGATTCAGCCCGTTGACGTTCACTGATTTCTTGTTCAAGGTGTTGATTTGTCCTCACCAGTTGCACTGCACGCTGTTCAACCAAGTCTTCTAAGTGATTGCGATAGTCTTGTAATTGACATTCAATTTGCTTGCGTTGGGTGATATCTTCAATAACACCAATTAAAGCCTGGGGCGCACCGGAAGGTTCCTGTAATCGGGTGGTATGAATTTGCACCAAAATCACGCTTCCATCTTTATGGATGTACCGCTTTTCTATAGAATAGCGGTCGATATCTTTGGCTAAAAGTTGACGCACATAAGCTTCATCCGCTTCCACGTCATCAGGATGGGTGATAT
The DNA here is from genome assembly GCF_040222985.1 of Coleofasciculus sp. F4-SAH-05. Lineage (NCBI taxonomy): Bacteria > Bacillati > Cyanobacteriota > Cyanophyceae > Coleofasciculales > Coleofasciculaceae > Coleofasciculus > Coleofasciculus sp. F4-SAH-05. Next base: position 15,009 of record NZ_JAVKBY010000052.1, on the reverse strand, counting down.
CTTGCCAGCTTTTGGCTAAGACTTCTTCACAGGTATAGCCAATGATATCCGCAAATTTTTGATTAACGACTATAAACGCACCATCCAAAGTTGCTTGAGCAATACCCACCGCTGCTTGATCAAAAATACCGCGAAATCGTTCCTCACTAACTGCCAAGCTATGCTCAATTTGGCGACGTTCGCGAATTTCTTGTACTAATTGGGCATTAATCTGTTGTAATTCAGTAGTCCGTTCTTTGACCCGTTGTTCGAGTTGGTTATTCAGTTCGCGAATGTGGACTTCATCCTGTTTACGTTTGCTGATGTCGTGACAAGTATAAAGGATGGTTCCACCATTAATGGCAACTTGCTTGACGTTGATCAGTAAATTATGAAAGTTGCCAAATTTATCGATGATTTGCCGTTCAATGTTAGTGATTTCTTGCTCTGCTTTCAGTTGGTTTAAGTCAAGCCAATTGTCTCCTAAAATGTGGCAAATATTCCCGAATTGTTGGGTCTCTAGGCGCGAATAGCCAAAAATAACATGAACATTGGGACAAACAAACGTAAAGTTCCCACGATCATCAGTTATAAATACAGTATCAGAAATGGTACTGAGAATAATTTCATGTAATGCCTCGGTCTGCACTTGGGATTCTGAAGTCCAGGTATGCAGTTGTTTCTGAGTTTGACTATGAGCAAGGGTTAAGCGCAAGGAATGCTCGATTAGGGGAGTGCTGAGTTGATCATAAACTAAATAGTCCGCTGCTCCTTTTTTCAATGCGGTTAAGCCGATTTGTGCAGAAGGAGTCAAGACGATGACTGGAGATGTAGTCCCTGATAATTCTTCGATTAACCCATCATCACCCTCGACTCCAGGGAAACCCACATCGATGAAATAAGCATCATAATGTTGAGATTGAGCGCGAATTAGCGTCAACGCCGTTTCCGGAGTTGTTACCCAATCCAAGTGAACATGAATTGTGTCGAGGCTGTTGAGTAACCGATTCATTCGGTTATAATGAGTTTCGTCCTCATCAACGAAAAGAACCTTGACGGTTTCGGATATCATGACAACACCTCTGTGCATGGAGAGGATGTTCCAGACGTGCCATGGCACATCGGGAAACGGTGAAGATTTCAGACTGTCTGTATTTTAAGCTACCGAAAAATCCAGTCTGTTAAAAGCATAGTATATTGAATTTGTCAATATATAGTTAAAAAGCTATGCAAAATAGCCAGTAAGACGCTCGTCCTAAACTGTCATGCATTTAAATTGGGTATTAGTAGCGAGCAAGATGCTCGCACAAGGACATGTACCCTTGCTTCCCCGGCTCCCCCGGCTTCCCCGGCTCCCCCAGCTCCCCCAGCTTCCCCAGCTTCCCCTGCTCTCTAACCCCACCACAACACTCCCTACAGCAACCCCTAATTTCCCCTGTCCCTCACCCATCGCCGAAACGCCCTTAAAGCCTGACTTGTTCCCGATAGTCGCGCCATCTCTAAAAAGCGAGAAAATTCCTCAATCACGGGAAAATCAGGAAACGTCAAACTCGTCGCCGACTCGATATACGTTCCCGACTGCAACACATAAATTTGCAAGCGGTGATTCTGATAGCGCCAAATTTCCGGTACCCCTAACACCTGATAAGCACTCAACTGAGTCTTAGACGTTACATCTATTTCTATTGCCAAATCAGGTGGCGGATCGACGGTTAAATCCAGACGTTCTCGCCCAATCATCCGAGCGGCATTTTGGATATAAAAACAATCATCGGGTTCAATTCCCGCCATCATATCTTGTCGTTTAAACGTCGTTGATCCGAAGGGTTCCCAATCAATTTCTAATTCATCGAGTAAAATCTTTAATAAATCTCCAATAATAATCTTGGCTTTTTCATCTTCTGGCAAAGGCATCCTAATCTCCAACGTTTGCTCGAGATAAGCCACTCGACTAACGCGATGGTCTCCCAATTCCGCTAAAATTGCTTCAAATTCCGACCAACCCACCTCATACAACAGCACCCGATGTCCGGGGGGTACACTAATTTGTCTCAATTGCAGCATTACCATGGGTGTTTCACTTGCCTTACGAACGACTCCGCCCATAGTAATCGCCTGGACAAAGTTACTGATAAAACTTCACTGTAACCGACAGAACTTGCGATCGCGGTCAAATTGGGGATCTTGCCAGGAAAAGGCAAAATGACTAATGCCACTAACATTGGGAATTCGCTGGCGGATTGCCTGCATTTGCTTTTCTAGAGAGGGGCGATTGCTAACCGATTTTCCCCAGGTTCCAGCTAGTGCTGGTGTGATTTGGGTATTCAGGGGTGCCTTATCTACCACTCGTCGAACTAAACTCTCAATACAACCCGTATGACCGCAAACGCCGTAAGACATGGGATGCCATTCTAAAGATGGGGAAAAATGATCCCAAGGTTGCAGTCGGGAATCATACCCCCCTCGCCCCACGACTTGATTACCATCGGGGAAAAATACGGCTCCAGCTTTGATTCCCGCCCGTTGCACCGGTAATGTTGCCATGGACAGAAAATCTAACACCCCTTGAGCCGCATGAGCGACGCTAAGCTGCCACAATTGCCAGTTTATCGAGGCTGCACTATCCGAACTTTCAGGCGATCGCCCTTGCCACATTGGGGTAGATTCATTAGCATAGAGCGTTTTGACTGATTCCACATCGCCCGCGCTAATCGAACCATCCCGTACATAACGCTGAATCAGTTCTCGCCCTTGATTATTAAGAGCGCGATTATATAAGGCTTGTCGAGACGCATCACTATAGATCCATAAATCTTTTACCTTAGTGACAACTGAATCTGAGCCACTGCCACGCGGATAACGAATATAGTCAAATAAAACACCATCAGGACGACGTTTTGTCACCGCTTGAACCAATTGGTAGTAATCGGTTTTAGCTTGATTATTATAGGGATCAATAAAGACTTGGGACTGGTCATGAACAAAGGATAAACTGGTTTGACCGCGACCATTGCGAGCCAGAACCCCTTGCCGATCACTGCGTTGAGCATACCTGTAGCCGAAGTTCATCGAGAACATCCAGGCATAAACCCGCAATCCCCGTTCATGTCCTTTTTGAATCGTCTGGGCTAATAAATCAACCCGTTCATATCCCGGCGTTCGCACAACGGGGGGCCAGGGGGTGGGGTTATCTGAAGCGGGGAGTAAGACTTGACCATCAGAAAAGACTTCAACATAGACCTTGTTGTAGCCTCGATTGACAATTCGATCCAGAATCTCATCAATCGCACCTGCGCGAACATCACAGGCATATAAGCGTAGCCAGATCGCTTGGTCTTGGGGGAAGGTGCGATCGCGACATTGGCGCAAAACATCAGCGTGTTGCTTGACGATGGCTTTATAGCGGTTATTGAAATCTGGATTTCCTTTAATCGCACCCTGGCGCAGGCTGTCTTTTTGCGCGATCGCATCATCTGTAAAGTGGCAATAGGCAGCCGTTTGTGCATGAGCCGTTTTCACCCCATAGCCCTGAGTGATAATGCTACTCGTCAGCAAAGCAGCTACCAGTGCGCGATAATAATAGCGCCAATGCCATCCTCTAGGGACAAGACCGTTGGACATTCCTACAAAAACCAAAAAAGAAGGACAAGTCGGTGTCTTTAGTATTAACAGACGATCGAACTAATCGACAAATTATGCCAAAGTCAGCACGTTCTTTTTTTGTTCTGAGCGTTCTGTCCTATTTCCGGACAGTTGCACCCAACTTATCCTGCTTCCAGACGTAGCATGCTACGTCTCTACAACCCCAGCTCCCCCATCTCCCCCATCTCCCCTACAAGGGCGGGTTTCGTCAAGTTATCGGTGGGTAGCAAAATGTTATCGGTAAAACCCGCCCCTACACGCCCTGCTCTCCCCCATCAATTTAAGCACCGCGTCTTATCGCTCGTTCCACCTGCCGGAATTCTTGCTCTAAACGATCTTTGAGCTTCTGGGGTAAGGGACGATTGGGATAAGAGCTGTAGTAACCAGCCAGAGAATTGAGAGCTGTTCTCATGGTGGAGAACGAACTCAGGTTAGCGACAGAGCCATCTCGACGATAGCGAGAAATATACTCATTAATGCTTTGACGCGCTTGTGACTGAGCCTCTGCCTTTTCAGGCGCATCGTCTGGTAGTTCAATAGCTGCTCTTAAGGAGTCCAAGGCAGTCAGGGTATCTTGGCGATAATTACCAACCAAACCAGTACTGCTAGACGACGAACACCCCGTTAGTGCGATCGCAACCACGAGGACAAGGGCAACAAGACGGGATAAGTAGCGCTTCATAAGCATCATTCACCATAGATAAAAGTTTCAAAGTAAAATCGATCCTAACCCGGATTGGTGATCCATAGTTTTGAGTTTTGAGGATTTGGGTAGGGGTTTGGTAACCAAACCCCCGAAAATGTTACTGTATTCCAGAGGTGTTAAACATGGACTCAAAAACGAATGACGTTAAACAAATAGCATCCCAATTACTCGCAGGGATGCTGGCTAATCCTCATATTTACGCCACAATCAGTGATGAGGGACACCAAGGACAGCTCGAACAAAAACTGATCCTGATGGCGGTGGAGATGGCGGAGGACTTGATTGACAAGGTTGAAAGTCGTCATCCTTGAACTAACCAGTTATCTTGATCCGCCGTAAAACCTTCGCTTTTAGCGACGGGATATAAGGCGGGGGAATCGGAGGTAAGGAGATTCCCAAACTACACAGGGGGCGGCAATTGAGCGATAAAACTCCTGATTAACTCAGATTGAGTCATCCCTCTTTTAGCCGCCTCTTGCTTGAGTTGGTTCTTTTCGTATTTAGTAACCCTTAAAAAGATTTTCTCATTCTTCATAGATTTGTCCTGTCGAATAGCAATACATACAGTATACTGGATTCGCCATTGAATTAGGGTATCCTGAAACTGCCGACTGGATTCAATCCCATCTGGAACTGTATATCCGTGGGATGAAGCAAGGGTTTGTTGGGGACGATAAAACTTAGCCGAAACGTCCGCTTACATAGTCTTTCGTGGCTTCCTCCTTGGGATTTTGGAAGATATTTTCGGTTTCGTCGTACTCGACTAAATACCCCTGTTTCCCCCCCTTTTCTGTCGCTTTAGCATTGAAGAAGGCGGTCATATCAGCCACCCGTGTGGCTTGCTGCATATTGTGCGTCACAATTACAATACTGTACTTTTGTTTCAACTCATGCATTAAGTCTTCAACCTTGAGGGTGGAAATCGGGTCAAGAGACGCACAAGGTTCGTCCATTAATACCACATCCGGATTAATCGCGATCGCACGGGCAATACATAACCGCTGCTGTTGTCCCCCAGACAGTGACATCCCGTTGGTTTTCAGCTTATCTTTGACCTCATCCCATAAGGCGGCAGCGCGTAGGGAACTTTCTACCAATTCATCTAGATTCCCTTTATAGTTATTGACCCTGGCACCATAAGCAATATTGTCATAAATTGATTTGGGGAATGGGTTGGGTTTTTGAAACACCATGCCAATCCGTCGTCGTACTTCTACCGGATCAACGCTTTTGTGATAAAGGTCTTTTTGGCGATAGTAAACCTTACCCTCAATGTGAAATGAATCAATTAAATCGTTGAGACGATTGAAGCAGCGGAGCAAAGTACTTTTTCCACAACCTGAAGGACCGATAAAAGCTGTGATCCTGTTTCTGGGTATGGCTAGATTCACTCCCTTAACTGCCAAAAAAGAACCATAGTAAATATCCAGGTTTTTCGTGCGTAAAACTGTTTCCGTTGATTGCTCATTGGCTGAATTTGTACTGGCAACTTTTTGATTAGATTCCATGATAATTACCCCTGAATTTTGAGGTTATGTTCGGCTACAACAAGTATATTTGGTTAAGATTTTGACATCTTTTCACCTGAATCTCCCATTCCTGTACAGGTGGGTTAATTTGACAATTCATCAATAAATGCTTTTCCGGGTTGCCCAGCGAGAGAGAACACTGGTTAATAGGACTAAAAACACAAGGATTAAAGACGCTGCCCAGGCTAATTCTTGTTGATCTGAAAAAGGCGAGGTGGCAAAATTGTAAACTAACACGGCTAGGGAGGGAGTCGGTTGACATATCCCTGAGGGCCAAAAGAAGGTGAACAGAGCTGTAAAAATAAGTGGTGCTGTTTCACCAGCAGCGCGAGCTACTGCCAAGGTGGTTCCCGTCAGAATCGCGGGTAACGCCGCAGGCAAAACAACTCTTAATACTGTTTGATATTCCGACGCTCCCACACCCACAGACGCCCAGCGCACATCCTGAGGCACGATTTGCAGGGCTTCATCCGTGGTTCTGATAATAATCGGTAGCATCAGTACCGCCAGAGCGACACCTCCCGCCAATGCGGAAAAGCTACCTGAACAGGGGATGAATCCCGGTCCTAGCACAATAATCCCATAAGCAAATATCCCAGCAATAATTGAAGGGACACCACTTAAGACGTTGGTGGCAAAGCGAATCCAGCGAGCAACTGGACCAGAACTAAATTCAGACAGATAAACGGCGGCTAAAACCCCAATGGGAACACTAATCAGCCCTCCAATCGCAATCATAATCAACGTGCCGACAATTGCATTACCAACACCGCCACCGGATAAACCCGCCGCCGGGGGTAACTGAGTAAATAAGTCTAAGTTGAGGCGGTTAAATCCTTTGATGATCACATAGATAATCACCGCAAACAACGGGATCAAGGCAATAACCAGACAAGCTCCGGCTAAGATGGTCATTATGATCCCAAACAGTGATCGCCCATTCGTGTATGAACGGGTAAACCTGTGAGGGGGAAAGTCTTCAGCTTGTTGATCGGGGAGATTTTCTGACATAAACTTCTTAGGTTTTCATTGTTGACCTAACGCGCTAGTCGGGCAGGGTTTTCAGGTTTGAATGATTAAAATTTCTTAACTTGGCGCACAATCAACTCTGCCAGGATGTTCACGATTAGGGTTAAAACAAATAGCACAAACCCGGCATACATTAACGCCGCTACCTGTAAACCTGACGCTTCGGCAAATTGGTTAGCCAATAGGGAGGCAATTGTATTGGCGGGGGCGAGTAGAGAGAAATTAAGTTGATTGGCATTACCAATCAGCAAGGTGACTGCCATGGTTTCCCCCATGGCTCGACCTAGCCCTAACATTATGCCACCAACAATGCCCGAAAATGCCGCCGGAATCAGAACCCGAAAGATGGTTTGCCAGCGGGTGGCTCCCAACCCTAGAGAGGCTTGTCGCAAGTCTGGAGGTAGAGACGCTAAGGAATCGCGAGAAATTGCCGTAATAATCGGCAAAATCATAATCGTTAAAATAATCCCCGCCGGAAACATACCCACCCGCGTGGGTTCTGTACTAAACAGAGGAATCCAGCCAAAGGTATCATTTAGCCAGTTCTCAAGCGGTAAAAGGAAAGGTACTAAAACATAAATACCCCACAGCCCGTAAACCACACTGGGAATCGCCGCTAACAGTTCTACCATAAACACGAGCATCGTCCGCGCTGATTTGGGCAGAAAGTTTTCGCTCAAAAAGAGTGCAGTGCCAATTCCCAGAGGCACAGCAAACAATAGTGCGATCGCGGAACTCACCAGCGTCCCATAGATCATGGGTAACGCCCCATAATTCTGTTCTACGGGATTCCAGGCGCTGTTGACCAGAAAGTTCAGACCAAATTCCCGAATCGCGGGCAAAGCTTCTATGCCCACTGCGATCGCGATAAAGATTAAAATGCCTGCGACTGACAACGCCAAGAGGCGAGCCAGCCAGACAAACCCCCGATCTATCGTTTTTTCACTGACAGATCGTTGGGGAAGTATTGCTGAATGGGACTCAGCTGGTGTGGTCATAATTAATGAACGTGAACCGACGTTAAGAATTTAAGGATACCAGTGAACTGATCAAACCTAGTGCAAAAAGGCAGGAGGCAGGAGGCAGTGCTTCGACAGGCTCACCAACCGGGCAGGAGGCAGAAGGGGAAGACGCTTAGTGATCTTCGCGGAAAACGGATGGCGGGACGAGTTTCACGGTTATCGTTGCTGCTTTTAAACCCGCCCCCACTAAGTGGAAGCATTTTAACTTCCAACTCTCTTATCTCTATCAGGTTCTGTGATGCTATTCACTCACCTCAATGTCATACTCGTCGCTAATCACATCAGCTGCCTCTGCCACTTTTTCCCGCACATTTTGCGGTAGCTTCACATACCCTAACTCTGGGGCAATTTCTTGACCTTCCGTCAACATATACTCAATTGTTGCTTCTAAGGATTTCGCCGTCTCCGGATTCTCATACTCTTTGTACGCCAACAGCCAAGTATAAGTAACAATGGGGTAGGATTCCTCGCCTTCAGGATCAGAAATAAATGCCCGCAGATTTTCTGGTAACGTAACCGCTTCTAACGTCTTGGACGCCGATTCATCACTGGGCGTGACAAAATTCCCAGATTGGTTCTCTAAAGCAGCAAAGTTCAGGTCATTATTCTTGGCGTAGCCGTATTCGACATAGCCGATCGCACCCGCCGTTTGTTGAATCTGAGCCGTAACCCCTTCATTTCCCTTTGCGCCAACGCCAGTGGGCCACTCGACGGTTTTGCCTTCACCAACTTGCTCTTCCCACTCCGGACTAATCGCACTCAGGTGTTTTGTAAAGACACCTGTGGTACCACTGCCATCGGAACGGTGAATCACGGTAATCGGCTGATCAGGCAAATCTACACCTTCATTTACCGCCGCAATTGCTGGGTCATTCCAGTTGGTAATGTTACCAAGGAGAATATCCACATACACATCCCGTGGCAGTTTCAGTTCTTCTACCCCCTCCAGGTTGTATGCCAATACGATACTGCCAGCCGTCATCGGCAGCATGAGAACACCTCTATCAACTTCCGAGATTTCTTCGTCCTTCATGGCAACGTCACTAGCGCCGAAGTCTACTGTCTCTTGAGAAAACTGTTCCACGCCAGCGCCACTCCCGACGGATTGATAGTTAACCTGCAGTTTGGGATATTGACTGTTGAGTTCTTGGAACCAACGCTGATAAATCGGGGCGGGGAACGATGCACCAGCACCTGTGAGTGCTACAGGTTCAGCCAGGGCAAGTTTGTCACCTTCTCCACCCGCACTACCTGTTGGCTCAGTGTCTTCTCCTGTAGTCTCAGTGCCTTGATTTCCACTGCACGCGGCTAGACCAACTGCCAAGGTTAACACGGCAATGGAGCGAACGATATGAGTTGGATTCATGAAAGCAAGACGGAACACCATTTGACCAAACCTCAAAGATAGTTACACAACCCTTCGACTTCGCGGTAGCTGAGCTTGTCGAAGTTCAGGGTTAACCGTAAGTCTCTTGCAGGATACCCTTCATTCGTAAAGAGAAGGTTAAGTCGGAGGGGACAATTAAAGTTAACGGTGGAGATCGTCCTTTGTCCTTTGTTATTGGTCATTTGTAATGGTTTGAGGAATTTACAGGTTACTAATTATCCGGTAAGACAGGATTGGTGCAGAATGTCGGATATACGGTATAGTGTTAAGTTGCGGTTCTATCGGTTGTGACATCACGACCAAGCCGTCGAAGTGCAAAGCGAGGGTTTAAGTGTGGTTCAAACGCCATTACGACAGTCTGACAATTCACTCCATCCGGATGCGGCGAATTCCCTAGCCTCCGTACCAACCTCAGTGCGAGACTGGCTCAACACTCTCGCCCAACGAATTATAGCTGGCGATCGCATTAACCGAGAGGAAGCGCTGCAACTGACGCAGATAGAGGGACAGGAGAATATTTTGCTCCTGTGTGAAACGGCGGATCAAGTACGCCAAGCCTGCTGTGGTAACAGGGTGGATTTATGCAGTATCGTGAACATTAAATCCGGTAGCTGCTCAGAAAACTGTGGCTTTTGTGCCCAGTCTGCCCATCATCCGGGAAAGGATTCCCCTATTTACGGACTCAAATCTCCAGAGGAAATTCTGGCACAAGCCAAAGCCGCTGATGCAGCAGGGGCAAAACGCTTTTGTCTGGTGAGTCAAGGGCGTGGACCCAAATATCAGTCCCCTAAATCCACTGAATTTGAGCAAATTCTGGAAACCGTCCAGCGGATTATTAGCGAAACTAATATTAAGCCCTGTTGTGCTTTAGGCGAAGTGACACCAGAACAGGCACAGGCGCTTAAGGAAGCCGGAGTCACCCGCTATAACCATAACTTAGAGGCATCAGAGAACTTTTTCCCAGAAATTGTCACCACTCATCGTTGGCGCGATCGCGTCGAGACGATTAAACACCTAAAAGCGGCGGGAATTCAAGCTTGTACGGGTGGCATTTTGGGGATGGGAGAAACTTGGGAGGATCGGGTAGATTTAGCCCTAGCCTTGCGGGCATTAGAGGTGGAATCCGTACCCCTGAACCTGCTGAATCCGCGTCAAGGAACACCGTTGGGAGAACAGACGAAACTTGAGCCGTATGAAGCACTAAAGGCGATCGCGATTTTCCGGCTGATTTTGCCTGAACAAATCATTCGCTATGCTGGCGGACGAGAAGCGGTGATGGGTGAACTCCAAGCCCTGGGATTGAAAGCCGGGATTAATGCCATGTTAATTGGTCATTATCTAACCACCCTAGGACAGCCGCCAGAACATGATCATGCCATGTTAGAGTCATTAGGCTTAACGGGAGGCGAAGCACCGATTCCCGGAGAGCATCAATCCCAGCAAGTATAGAGGGGGAGTTAAGGACGATTCCTGTAAAAGTGTCTGCTCCCCATGAACTCGTTTGGGCTTTAATTGGCTTATTACTGACTATCGGTGGCACCTTTTTAGAAGCCTTCGTGACAAATCCGCCCTGGGATTGGTCAAGCCAAGGAATTTATCCCGTTTCCTTAGGCGTTACCTGTCAAATTGGGGCGGTTCTACTTGTTGGGTGTTTAGGCGGAAAAAATGCAGGTGTCCTGTCTCAAATTGCTTATGTGGTTTTAGGCTTAATTTTACCTGTCTTTGACCAAGGCGGGGGTTTAGGCTATTTAAGAGAACCCCGATTCGGTTATTTATTAGGATTTATTGCCGGGGCTTGGGTCTGTGGTTTCTTGGCATTTCGTCTGCCCTTACGATTAGAATCCCTAGGGTTTAGTTGTTTATGTGGCTTGTTCACCATTCATCTTTACGGGATAGGCTATTTAACGATTTTCCATCTTATTTTGAACATGACCAGTAGGAATGATTTACCACTCATAGATGCCATGTTGAAATACTCAATTTATCCGTTACCAGGGCAGTTAGCGATCGTTTGTGCGGTTACAGTTGTGGCGTATACCCTGCGGCATTTATTGTTTTATTAGTCATTGGTCATTGGTCATTGGTCATTTGTCAAATAATTTTATCATTCACTATTTAGTCAAGGCGGGTTTTGAAAAAACATTATCATCAATAGCTGGCGCGATAGTCCCTAAACCTGCCCCGACAAACCAGGTTTCATCGAGAGTTGCCAAGGATCAGAACTTTTCCATTCCTAACCATAACCATGTCTCTTAGAAAAAATCGTTACTTCTGGGTAATTGCCGCTGTTAGTTTAATTGTGGATCAACTGACTAAATATTTAGTGGTACAAAATTTTGCCTTATACGAAAGTTTGCCTCTGATTCCTGATATTTTTCACTTAACTTATGTACTCAATCCCGGAGCGGCATTTAGTCTATTTAGTCAGGGCGGAGTTTGGCTGCGCTGGCTATCACTAGCAGTGAGTCTGGGGTTAATCGGGTTGGCATGGTTTGGTTCCCGGCTGAAACCGATTGAGCAGTTAGGCTACGGCTTTATTTTAGGGGGCGCATTAGGGAATGGAATTGACCGATTTTTTAATGATTGTATCGTTAATGGAAAACAGTTAACCTGTGTGGTTGATTTTCTGGAGTTTCCGATCGTCAAGTTTCCTATATTAGTCGATTTTCGTCATATTCGACTCGCGCCTTTTCCGGTGTTTAATTTTGCTGATGTTTTTATTAATCTGGGGATTATCTGTTTGTTAATTATCAGTTTTCGCCAAAGCCCACCGGCTGCTCAATCTAACAGACAGTAGACCCGTTTTGCCCAGGTTAATTGAAGATGAGGGCGAGTCAAGAAAATTAGTCAGTTATGTAGAGACGTTGCATGCAACGTCTCTACTAATATCCATTAAATGCATGACAGCTTATCTGTGGTTCTTGTGTAGGGGCGACCCGCTTGCATCAATTAACAACTGGAGTCCACTCAATTTGCTCGGGTCGCCCTCTATTGAAACGAGAAGGAATCTAGGTTGTCTTTGTCTCTAAGCTGCAGTAGTTGTATCTATTCTTTGATTTTGGCGTTGAATCGTTACCCAAATTGCTAGTCTGGAAAGAATTAAGCGAAAGTCTGTCATAATTGGGGATATATTTTCGGGCGTTAATACAGGAACGTGGACAAAAATACAGCCAGTTGTTGGGGCATAATCGCGCAAATAACTTAATACTTGATAATAGAGTCCTTCACAGACAAATTTACCTGCGTCGTAACTCATCTCAGTTTCGGTTAATCCCTCTACTAAGTCCTCTAAGTCTACAGCGGTTTTGAGGAAATGAGTCTTGAAGTTGGTCTTACTGCCAAGTAAGGCGGAAAGACAATAGGACAACCCTTGAAAGCTGAAGATTTTCTGAAGAACGATATAATAAATAAACCAATAAACTTGAGCAACAACATATCGAGGGGTTGCCCCAGCTTCTACAGTTAATTGGGAACGAGATTCAGCCATACCGCAACAAATTACTACATCCGGTTGCAGGTGTTCAATTTGCGCGATCGCTAAATCGCTGGCTGGAAATACGTCCACGGGTAGCTGTCTCAGGAATGTTAAAAATATGGCTTGATCCGGGAATGGGTCATTCTCAGCTTGGAGTTTGAGGAGTAAATCATCGGACGCATTGGATTTCTGATCAGGTAACCAGGTTTGAAAGGAAGTCAAAAGGATGGTTGTTGGCATTTATGATTAAGCACCGAACTCACTAAAATATAGATTGAACCATAAAAATAATGAGGAATCGGTTCATGCCAATCATTGCGGTGGTTGATTACGATATGGGCAACCTGCACTCGGCTTGTAAAGGGTTGGAGAATGCAGGTGCAACAACCAAGATAACGGATGTCGCGGCTGAGATTGAACAGGCGGATGCGGTGGTACTACCGGGAGTTGGTTCCTTTGATCCTGCTGTACAGCATTTGCGATCGCGTGGACTTGAGGAACCGATTAAACGGGTAATTGCTAATGGGAAACCGTTCCTGGGTATCTGTTTGGGGTTGCAAATTCTGTTTGAGGGTTCAGAAGAAGGAAAAGAACCCGGATTAGGGATTATTCCCGGAAAAGTGCGGCGATTTCAGCCAGAACCTGATATCCGTATTCCGCACATGGGGTGGAACCACTTGGAGTTCACTCAACCGGATTGTCCTTTGTGGATGCAGTTATCGGAGAACCCGCAAGTTTATTTTGTCCATTCCTACTACGTTGAACCCGTTGATCCGACGATTCGCGCCGCTACAGTGACACACGGATCACAACAGATCACGGCTGCGATCGCGCGGGATAATATGATGGCGGTTCAGTTCCATCCTGAAAAATCGTCCACCGCAGGCTTACAAATTCTATCGAACTTTGTTACTCTTCTGAAAACTCCTGTATCCGTCTAAGATTGGGGAACAGGTAACAGATGGAAATGAGGAATATGGGGATGTAGAGACGTTGCATGCAACGTCTCTACATCTATTTGGTTTTAATAACTCGCTTATTTAGAGGTTGGACAGGTCGAGCATTACCGCTATAAACCGACTGAAACTTAGCTAGCTGCTGGGATGATATCTCAATGGGCTGTTTCAAAACATACCAATTCACCCCTTCGGTACAAGGTGGGGTAGTTAATGAGCCTGTGTAATGATAAAAAGACTTATCTTTTGGCGGTAAAGCACTGGCATTAACCGTCACACCTCGAACGATTCGCTCTCCTTTCTGGGTTGGTATATTCGCCCATAATGTTTCAATAAATGGATTATATTGACCTTCTTTCAGGAAAACCCCAATGACCGCCAATTGTCCATCCTCACTTTTATGAACCAGGTGGGCTTCCATGGGATAGTCTTCGCCCTTAACCGTGTGTTCGCTGGGAGCATGGAAATGAAACTGGAGAAGTTCATACCGCTTACCCTCAATTTTGATAGAACTCCCAGGTTTGTAAGCCACTTCAATGGCATGACCATTATTAATGACTTTAAAGGGTGTATATTTATAGGTAAATTCCAGAGAGTCAGCGCTAGAGGCTGACATATCGTTCATGTCAATAGGAGACTGAGTTTTGCCGAGTTTACACGTTTCAAATTCCGGACTTAAATCTCCCCACTTTTCCGGTGATTCATCGCCACTATACCCCCAGTCAACCGAATGGGTATTACTTGATTTAACGTTCGGCGCGATGATTAAACAAGACGCCAAAAGAACAAAGACAATAAATGTAAAGGTACTGTTTTTCATGGCACTTTTTCACTTTTACAGCCAATATACATATCTCTATCTATTTTAATAGCATTAATCAGAATTAGTTGAACCCGACAATTCATAAATGTTATAAATCATTTTATGGTTTGTTGAGATAGATTGAGATAGATTGAGATATATTTCCGCAAAAATTTGTATTTCCCGCTATCCCCCTACGAGGGGGGAAGAGAAAGGATGCTTCGCTTTTGTGGCAGGGGGGAGGATAGAGGATGCGAGAGTTCTTGTTGCACGGAAGGGGGAGAATTCAAAGCCTTCTCAAGAGTAGGAGAGAGGTTTGGAGAGAGGTTTTCCAGATCCCGTGAACGTAATTGCGGCATTCCCCGACTTCAACGACAGTAAGTCGGGGAAGGATAGCAGACAAACTAGGAATTAAATATTCCGCAGTTTGTCAAATTTTTATGGTAAAATATAGGCATGAAAACACGTAGAGCAACCTATAG
>NZ_JAVKBY010000050.1:0-6345 GCF_040222985.1 Coleofasciculus sp. F4-SAH-05 | reverse complement strand
AATGACAAATGACAAATGACAAATGACAAATGACAAATGACAAATGACAAATGACAAATGACAAATGACAAATGACAAATGACAAATGACAAATGACAAATGACAAATGACAAATGACAAATGACAAATGACAAATTACTTAATAGACGCTACAGGCACTTTCGCCTCTAGAGTGCGATCGCGTTGTCCTTGTTCGAGGGTGTTAGAGGTGGGTGTAGTCGTTGCCATCCGCCACAATACTACAGCGGGAACAACGCCTAACAAGATCCCTAACCCAACCGGAACCCATATTTGAGCACCGATACTCATCACAGCCGCAAAGACAAAGTTGCTCAGGTAAACGGCTAAGGGCAATCCCAATTGGCTTCTAGACAATGCCATTGGCGTTTTCTGCCACAATAAAGCCGCGACAGTCATAAAGACAGCACCTGTTCCTAACCAACCCGCAAAATTTTGATACGGCATCCCAAAAAAGGCACCCGGTTGCTCCCATAACCAGAAGGGGACAGAGGCTTGGCTCATGGCGGGATCAAGTACAAAGTCCCAGGAGGTGAGTAAGACAGCACCGATCGCGATCGCACCTAAGTGACGCCACCAACTAACTGATTGATTCGTCGCCACTCTACTCTCTAACCCCGCACGAGCCAATAGATAAGACACCAATCCTAAATAAAACCAGGATAAGGGAATCGTAAACGGCACAAGACCTGCGATTTTATAGCCTAAGCCACTTAAGTAACCATAGTGTCCAAAAGGGAAACCTGTACTCGTTCCCAGGAGTTCACTGGTCAAGGAAATGACAATAGCAGGAATCATGAACGTCAACCATTGCCACAGTCCCAGAGTTCGGTAGGCATAAATTGCAACGGCTGCTGCTCCTAAAATAATATAGACGACTCCACCCCCAGCCATAGACCATTGAAATACGGCTTGTCCCTGTGGTGGTAAACTCACAATCCATTCGGGGTGAGGCAACACCAGCAGTAGCCCTGCTAGTCCAAATGCCATAGCCCCAATATGACCTATCAACAAAAAGCGTTCAATTTTGATCAGTTGCTTCATGAAAAACTCCTAAAATGGTGAAAACCCCAGACTTGTCTTAGTAGCAAAACGCAGCATTCCGATTCAGATGCGGCAAGGCAATGGTTGTTTGCGAGTATACAAGCATCAATGATTTATAGTTTACAAATGTTTACGAAAAAAGTCCCTAGTGCCGCCATCTGAATGATGAAGGAGATAGGGTGAGGGGGTGAAGCAATACGGCTCTGATCAGCTCTAATTTTAATTTTTGTTCCACCGGAACGTTTTTACAGGCTTCCCCAGCTCCCCCAGCTTCCCCAGCTCCCCCAGCTTCCCCAGCTCCCCCAGCTTCCCCAGCTCCCCCAGCTTCCCCAGCTCCCCCAGCTTCCCCAGCTCCCCCAGCTTCCCCAGCTCCCAGACGCGCCATGGCACGTCTGGAACATTGCTCCCCTGTTCCCCCCAACTGGGGATGAACAGAGTGGGAAAATCGTTAATATATTGGCAGGACAGTAACTTGAATCTTGTCGCTGTATACTACAGTGCAAAAAACTTGGTCTTGTCTGCTGTTGGCTTCCTAGCATCTTTACTCAACATGACTTCACCTGTTCCGGAAAACGCGAAGACTGTCATTCGCCCCATTCAATACGGCGATTTGGAGAGAATTGAGCAGCTTACGACTCAAGCCACAGATACGGAGTGTAATAGCTGCTCGTTAACCTTCATCCGCCAACTACAGCAGGTTCGACGCTGGTATGGGCTGCTGATGGTTTTGAATTGGTTTCCGAATCCTTGCCAGTATGATTTTTGTTTCTATG
Organism: Coleofasciculus sp. F4-SAH-05; assembly: GCF_040222985.1. Classification (NCBI taxonomy): domain Bacteria; kingdom Bacillati; phylum Cyanobacteriota; class Cyanophyceae; order Coleofasciculales; family Coleofasciculaceae; genus Coleofasciculus; species Coleofasciculus sp. F4-SAH-05. The sequence goes on along the minus strand of NZ_JAVKBY010000050.1, from coordinate 4,510 downwards.
TAGCTGAACAACTTCAGCGGCTGCGAGGATTAATCAAAGTGTCGCCCTTTAATCGGACTCGCAGTACTTGGCGCGTGGAACAGGTGTTAGTTGCTCCCGCTCCGTCTACTGAATCCATTAATAAACCCGCCAAACTTGAAACAGGCTCGGCACTCTTGCGCCATTGCTTTGAGACTATCTGGGAAGCCCGCACCTGGTTACTAGAAGTCAATATCCACAATAAAGATACCCTGGCACTATATCGGCGTAATGGATTTCAACCTCTAGCGCAATTGACATATTGGTCAATTCCTGCTCAAACCTTAGCTAAACTAGGCGATCGCGAACCCGATTTACCCAACTTGCTCCCGGTGAGCAATGCTGATGCTCAACTATTGTATCAGCTAGATACGGCGTCCATGCCTCCGTTAGTGCGTCAAGTGTTTGACCGTCATATCGAGGATTTTAAAACAGGATTTATGCGATCGCTAGTCTCGACGCTACAGCAGTGGTTCAATCGCACTGAAGTTATTAATGCTTATGTGTTTGAATCCCAGCGCAAAGCAGCTATTGGTTATTTTCAACTCACCCTTTGCCGAGATGGGAGTCAAGCACACGAAGCCCAGCTCACGGTTCACCCTGCCTACACTTGCCTGTATCCAGAGTTATTCTCACAAATGGCGCGGATTACCCAACAATATCCTGCCCAGTCTTTGCATCTGGCTTCAGCCGACTATCAACCGGAACGAGAAGACTACCTGGAACAGTTAAATGCTCAGAGAATCGAGCATACTCTACTCATGTCTCGTTCAGTCTGGCATAAAATCCGGGAAGCCAAGAAATTAGAAGGGTTACAGTTATCAGAAGTGCTTCAGGGACTCCAGCCAGCCCGTACTCCCATCCCCAGCCGTATGTCCTGGTGGGAATCCCTCTCCCAACAACCTAACGCCGCTTCTAAAACAAATGGAGCCAATTCTTCATCGAAACAGAAGTCGAAAGAGAAGGATATTCCACCGCCAGCCAACTCAACAGATACTGAGTAGGGGAGTTTTGAGTTGTGGAATGACGATCTCCACGTTTAACGTTAATAGTGTCCACCTACTTATGTGATGCAGAAAATCTCAGCCTTAGGCTTGGATGTTGGCAGTAAGCGAATTGGTGTCGCCGGATGCGATGGTACTGGCTTAATTGCTACAGGTTTAACCACAATCAAGCGAACATCTTTTGAGCAGGATGTATCCCAGTTCCGAGAACTCGTCGAACAACGCGACGTTCAAGTTCTGGTGGTTGGATTACCCTATTCGATGAACGGGACGCTGGGATTCCAGGCGCGACAGGTGCAAAAATATGTCCGTCGCTTGAGCGCTGCCCTACAATTACCCATAGAATATGTGGATGAGCGGTTAACGTCTTTTGAAGCTGAACAGTTACTTCATGCCGAGAAGCTCTCGCCCTCTCGCCATAAAGCTCTGATCGACCGCAAAGCCGCAGCTATTATACTCCAGCAGTGGCTGGATACTCGTCGCTCAAGTCGTTAATTATCAACTAGAACACCAGTCCAGTAATCGGCTCATCTACTTGAATTGTCCCAAAATGCTAACAATACGATACCAAATCTCCGGTTCCTTCGCTTCGCTAGTCGGACATGCTTTTGACTTTTTGCTTTTGCCTTTTTACTTCTTGTCACCACTAACTGTGGTTACTGGACTGACGCTCTAGGTCGCTTGCTTCTCGAAGAGGGAATACCATAAATCAGGAAAAATGATATGATCAAAAACTGCTGGATTATACCAGTCAGGAACCCCACGCCTAAAGGCGGGGGCTTGGAATAAAGCCCATACCTGACCAGCCTAAGACCTACGCGGTCTACGTTATGCCCAAGAGTTAAAGTTCGTACCTACAAATGCTCCCGCTAGTTTGTAGCTCTACAACTCCAGCATTAAACAGGCTTACAGGGTTAAACCAGTGTGTTGGAGATAGTACCGAGGCATAACTTATGCGAAGCTAACGTTACCCCGGAAACGGGAGGGGCGCAAGCCCAATCAAAATAACCCTTATGCGTACAGGTTGAAAGCACGAGTCTGTAATTGCCCAGACGAAAGGTGAATGCAATACATCGAACGCGGCAAGTAAATCCAAGGCGGTAGGGATTCCAATTCAAATATGCAGTCGTCTACACGAGGGTAATGGATACCAACAGCTTCTCAAAGGAAGTCCTGTCGGACTGCTGTTTATGTAAGGGGGCAAGATCCCATACATAAATGACAGGGGTTTCCATTCGTCCCCTTACCAACCCAATTTTCGATGAACATTTATCCATGGCTTTAACCCAAGAACGCAAACAAGAAATTATTGACAGCTATCAGATTCACGACACCGATACGGGTTCGGCAGATGTGCAAATCGCCATGCTCAGCGATCGCATTAGTCGCTTGAGTACACATCTGCAAGCCAATAAAAAGGATCATGCCTCCCGTCGGGGATTATTAAAGATGATTGGTCAGCGCAAACGCTTACTAAGTTATGTGCGTGAAGGCAATCCTGAACATTACCAAGCCTTGATTAAGCGCTTAGGTATTCGCGGATAAACACCGACTAAAGCTTATGTCTGATGAACCCTCCCGCAACCCTTTACCTTTTGAGCCGAGCCAAAAGCGAAAAAAAAAGTCGCAATCACAGGCTAAACCTGTAGCGAATAAAGCTAAGGCGAAATCCCCAGCTAAACCGGATCAACCAAAGGCTTCTACTCCTGAGTCGATGACTATTCCTGATCAGGTGAGTAAGCGTATGGTGCGCCGTATGGCACTACTTTGCGGTATTCCAACAGCCTTGGGAATGCTTTCATTTGTGGTTAGCTATCTTGCGGTGGTCAACCTAGAGATCGAGTTACCCAATGTAGCGGTGGTTCTGGTAAGTATGGGATTTTTTGGCTTAGGTGTGTTGGGATTAACCTATGGTGTTCTTTCAGCATCCTGGGAGGAAGACAGTCCAGGAACGTTACTGGGTTGGCAGGAATTCACAACCAACCTAGGACGACTCACATCAGCATGGCGTGAGGCGAGAGAGGCTAAAAAAAGTTAGCTCTTTTTTCGCGTTATTGCTAGGAACGCAGGGGGAGCAGGGGGAGCAGAGGGAGTAGGGAGAGTGAACTCACACACCATGCCCAATTAACCAAGCGAAGGGTCAAAATTTATCCCTTTCCCAATCACATTGAAAACTTAAACCTTAAAACTTATGATTGTAGTCATGAAAGTCGGCTCTCCAGAAGCCGAAATCAATCGCATTAATCAGGAACTCAGCGAACAGGGTCTAACGCCAGAACCAATTGTGGGTAAACACAAGGTTGTTATCGGTCTAGTCGGTGAAACGGCGGCTTTAGACCCCCGGCAAATTCAGGAAATTAGCCCCTGGATAGAAGAAGTGCTGCGGGTGGAGAAACCCTTTAAACGAGCAAGTCGTGAGTATCGTCACGGTGAAGCTGGCGAGGTTGTGGTATCAACACCCGATGGACCTGTTTACTTTGGGGAACATCATCCAGTGGTGCTGGTAGCCGGTCCCTGTTCGGTAGAAAACGAGGAGATGATTGTGGAAACGGCGCGTCGGGTAAAAGCGGCGGGCGCTAAGTTTTTGCGGGGAGGCGCTTATAAGCCTCGGACTTCACCCTATTCCTTCCAAGGGCATGGAGAAAGTGCCTTAGGGTTACTCGCCGCCGCACGGGAGGCTTCGGGTTTGGGGATCATTACCGAAGTCATGGATACAGCCGATGTGGAGAAAATTGCCGAAGTTGCGGATGTGGTGCAAGTCGGTGCCCGCAATATGCAGAATTTCTCTCTGTTGAAAAAAGTAGGCGCCCAGGATAAACCGGTGTTGTTGAAGCGGGGAATGTCGGCAACCATTGATGAATGGTTAATGGCGGCGGAGTATGTTTTAGCTGGGGGAAATCCCAATGTGATTCTCTGTGAACGGGGTGTCCGGGGATTTGACCGGAAATATGCCCGGAATACACTGGATTTATCGGTGTTACCTGTATTGCGATCGCTCACCCATTTGCCGATCATGATTGATCCCAGTCATGGTACGGGTTGGTTTGAGTATGTACCCTCAATGGCAAAAGCCGCGATCGCAGCCGGGGCGGATTCGTTGATGATTGAAGTTCACCCTAATCCAGCTAAAGCGTTATCCGATGGACCCCAATCCCTGACACCGGATCGCTTTGATAGCTTAGTCCAAGAAATGGCAGTGATTGGTCAAGCCGTTGGGCGTTGGCACGAACCCGCTATGGCGATCGCGTAATTATTCTAGAACATCAGTGATATCGTAGGGACACGGCATTGCCGTGTCCTTTATCTGTGACGTTCTCCCCCGTTAAGCTGCGCTATAACGGGAGCTGGTGACGTCCTCCTACACCGACCCTACGGGTACGGTTGTAGGCTTCCTTTGGGGTTCCGTTTCAGAACGACGCTTCCGGCGTTTTATAGTGGGGAATACGCAAGAGCCCACTTCTTGCTTATTGCAAGAGAAACTGTAGTTA
>NZ_JAVKBY010000048.1:0-18607 GCF_040222985.1 Coleofasciculus sp. F4-SAH-05 | reverse complement strand
ATGACCAATGACCAATGACCAATGACCAATGACCAATGACCAATGACCAATGACCAATGACCAATGACCAATGACCAATGACCAATGACCAATGACCAATGACCAATGACCAATGACCAATGACCAATGACCAATGTAGACTAGATCATTATGTCTATTGTTGTGGCTCAAAATCTGAGCAAAGTCTACCCCGTAGCGGTCAAACAACCCGGTATTAAGGGGACTCTCACCCACTTTTTGCGCCGAAAGTACCGCTCTGTCGTTGCTGTACAAAATGTTTCCTTTGAAATTGGTATGGGGGAAGTGGTGGGATTTCTCGGTCCCAATGGTGCCGGTAAAACCACGACCTTGAAAATGCTCACCGGACTTGTTCACCCTTCCGGGGGTGAGGTTAAGGTGGCGGGTTATATCCCATTTCACCGGGAATCCAGCTTTTTGCAGCAGATTACCCTAGTCATGGGTCAAAAGCAGCAACTGATTTGGGACTTACCCGCCTGGGATTCCCTGAGAATCAACGCCGCTGTTTATGGAATTTCTCACAACCAGTTTCAACGTCGCGTCGGGGAACTGGCAGAAATGTTATCCTTAGAAGCCAAACTCACGCAACCCGTGCGGAAACTATCCCTCGGAGAACGCATGAAAGCCGAATTGCTGGCGGCGCTTTTGCATCAACCCCAAGTCTTATTTTTAGATGAACCCACGTTGGGATTGGATGTTAATGCTCAATTAGCGGTGCGGAATTTCTTACGCGAGTACAACCAGCGCACGGGAGCCACCGTTTTATTGACCAGTCACTACATGGCAGATATTACGGCGCTGTGTCAGCGAGTGCTGCTAATTTATGAAGGGCAGATGATTTATGATGGCAGCTTGGAGGGACTCCTTAATCGCTTTGCGCCCTATCGGGAGGTAAAAGTAGAACTAGCTCAACCCTTGTCAAAAGAGGAGTTGTCAGGTTATGCAGAAATAGAGGCAATCGATGGGTTAGCAGTACGTTTCTTAGTGCAGCGTGAAAAGCTGACAAGTACCGTGGCTCGGATTTTGGCGGATTTAGAGGTGATAGATTTAACTGTTAGTGACCCCCCCATCGAAGAAGTCATCGGTCGGGTTTTCCGAGCCGGAGTTGTTTCGTGATTTTTGGTCATTGGTCATTGGTCATTGGTCCAGAAATTAATCATTTGGACAGGGCGGGTGTAGGGTGCGTTAGCGTAGCGTAACGCACCATTTCAAACGATAGTAGTGAAACCCGCCCCTACATAGAAAACTCTTTTCTAGTCATTAATCATTTGCCCTCCCCATCTTCCCCACCACAAAACTTATTCAGCAGACCCTAATTACTATGAAGCGATTAATTCACACCAGTCAGATATTTCTGTCTGTTTACTATGCTTATATGTTGGAATACCGGGCAGAGCTTTTTTTTTGGATACTTTCCAACAGTTTGCCGCTAATTCTCATGGGGGTTTGGATGCAGGCAGCTCAAGCCGGGGAATTTGAGCTAACTCCTGAAGAATTTATGCGTTACTTCCTATCCGTTTTTCTCGTTCGCCAGTTTACTGTGGTGTGGATGATTTTTGATTTTGAAAGGGAAGTGGTAGAGGGCAGACTATCTCCTAAACTCCTGCAACCCATTGATCCTGTATGGCATCATGTTGCAGGTCATCTATCTGAACGCTTTGTTCGCCTACCTTTATCGGTTGTACTTTTAGGTTTATTCTTTCTCCTCTATCCCTCAGCATTTTGGTTACCTGGTTTGAGTGATATACTATTATTTATATTCATCACAGCCATGGCATTTGCTCTACAATTTTTAATCCAATATACCTTTGCCTTATTTGCATTTTGGACAGAGCGAGCCAGTTCACTGGAACAATTTTGGTATTTATTCTATTTGTTTCTGTCAGGAATGATGGCACCGTTAGAAGTTTTTCCCCCTACAGTCCGAGCCATTGCCGAATGGACGCCTTTTCCCTACTTGGCACATTTTCCAGCGGCGTTGTTAATCGGGCTACCTGTTAATTTTGTCAAAGGAATTTTAGTTATGGTGGGCTGGGGATTGTTGTTTTTTACCATCAATCGCTGGTTGTGGCGCAAGGGATTGAAGCAGTATTCGGGAATGGGAGCGTGATATGAGCGGGGGTGCAGGGGTGTGGGGGAGATGAGGAAGTAGAGACGTGCCATGGCACGTCTGGAAGATGAGGGCGGGTTGAGTAACATTACGGGTGAAGAATAAACGATAATAGCCAAACCCGCCTCTACACATAGGTTAGGGCGGGTTTTGAACAAACGTTATTATCCACAGGTGACGTCCTCCTACACCGACCCTACGGGTACGGTTGTAGGCTTCCTTTGTCGTCGTTTCAGAACGACGCTTCCGGCGTTTTATAGTGGGGAATACGCCCAGCCCCACTTCTTGCTTATCGCAAGAGAATTAATATTAGCTTACAACAAGCAAGTTGTCAATAATAAACTGGCGATTCATCCCACGCTCAATCGAAGATTAGAGCGTGGGGAACCTATCGCCGGATAAGCTAAAAGAAAGTTCCTAAACCCGCCCCGACAAATCATTTGCCCTGAGCCAAGTTAAGGGTTCCCTAATCTCCAATCACTATTTTTGGTCAAATTTGGCAACGGCATTTTGGAAGGATTGCTGTAAATCCAGCCAAGCGGCTTCTACACCAATTTTGATATCTTCCCAAGCATCTTGACTAGCCGTCTGGAGTTCTTCAACTTTCTTTTGCACTGCAACCTGTTTGGTTTGCAATTCTTCAATCTGGCTATTGTACTGAATCTTAACATCAGCCTGGGCTTGGGCTGCCTTGGCTTTCATTTCGTCAACCTGAGCATTCAGCTTGCTTAACTCAGCTTGCACTTTTTCTCGGTATACCTGTTGTTGTTCTGGTTTGGTTGCCATAAGAATACCTCATTAACGTCAAAAATTTGCCTCAAAAAGGCTGGATACAACCATAAATGTTTAATTCCTCACTCACTATAGAGTGACTTGTCGGGTTCATGCATCTATCTCTTGAATGATATAATCCAATTCTGTCTTGTAGTGACTATCCAACGGGGAAATGGCAGAACAAGCTCTAGCGCAGGATACCCATGCCGATTCCTACAAAAACCGAGGTCGGAACTGGTGGAATAAGCTCACCGCCTTAATTGCATGGGCGAATATCCTGCTGGCATTATTCAATCTCAGCTATATCCCATTGCGGGATGTTTATGTGCGAGAATTTCCTAAGATTGTGACAGTCTATGACCCGGTGAAAAGTATTGAGCCTCATCCGGATACCCAACGTTATCTCCAAACCGTTGATGCTTTAACCGTACAACTCTCCCAGCAAGGACTACAAGCACCGCCAATTGAACCAGTCTTGCAAGAGTTGCGCCAACAAAGTAATGACCTGATTGAAGAGAACCCATTTTTGGCAGCCAACAAGTTTGGTACATTCGCTAAATTGAAGCGGCGAATGCGCGATCACCTGAATACGGAATCAGCCAAGCAAGCCTTTGCAAGATTTTGGCGACAGGAGTATCTAGCGCAAGTAGGCTGGGAAAACGCCCTCTCATTCTTTAACAGCGATATTCGACCGCTACTAAACAGTAACTATTTTCGACCCACCGACGAAAATGGTCAACTTGTTGATAACTTCTGGCGTATTGACCTTTATTTTATTGCCTTTTTTGGGATTGAGCTTTTATTCCGTACCTTCTTTATTTCTCGACGCCAAGAGAAGTTGACATGGGGAGATACCCTCTGGCGGCGCTGGTACGACATGCTGCTACTCCTTCCCACCTGGCGCTGGTTACGGATTATTCCGGTATCTGTGCGATCGCATCAATCAGGATTGTTCAATATGGAGCGAATTTTAGCACAAGTCACCCATGAACCAGCAGCGTATTTGGCAGATCGGGTATCGATGTTTTTGATGGTGCGACTGATTAATCAAACCAAAGAGTCCGTTGACAAAGGAGATATGGCGCGTGCCATATTGCAACCTGAGACGTATGTCCAAGTTAGTGATATTAATAAAGTCGATGCCATCACCGATCGCCTCTTAGAACTCTCTATTTATAAAGTTTTACCGCAAGTTCAACCCGATTTACAGGCATTATTGCATCATAGTCTCAAAGGAGCGCTGCAACAATCAGATTTTTACACGGGATTGCGACAAGTACCGGGAATGAAAGGGTTGCCCAAAGAGGTTATGGAAAACCTAGCTAATTATTTAGCCCAAGCCATGTATGAAGTCTTAGCTACCTCCTACTCTGATCTGCAAGGGCGACAACTGTTTGACCAACTGAGTCATAATTTTAAGTACGCCCTGCGGGAAGAACTACAGGATGAGGCAACACAGTTAGAACTTCAGTCGTTGCTGTCTGACTTGTTGGAAGAACTGAAGATTAATTATGTGCAGCGTTCAACTGATGAAGATCCGGAAGCCACTTTAGAAGAAGCTGATCAACTGCGTCAAGAGATGGAAAATCCCAAAATTCAGTAGTGTTTCACATTCTACAGGTCAAGTTCTTCCCTACGCCAAAATGGGCGTAGATGCTAGTATTTGAAAGGATAATAAAGGCAGCGATCGCGAGTGGTGACTATGACATCGACAAAACTCTCTCCTCGATTAACGATTCCCCGCTTAGAAAACGGTGATAAACTCAACCGTATTGAATTTGAGCATCGCTATTCAGCTATGCCTGATCTGAAAAAAGCCGAATTGATTGAAGGAATCGTGTACATGGCATCTCCCCTCCGGATTACCCAACATGGCGAACCCCATGCTCATATTATGTTGTGGCTAGGCTTCTACACAAGTTTCACTCCTAATCTGCAATTGGGCGACAATTGTACAGTTAGGCTGGATCTCGATAACGAACCTCAACCGGATGCTATTCTGAGAATTAAAGTCGGTGGACAATCAACGATTAGCGACGATGATTATATCGAAGGTGCGCCTGAGTTAATCGTAGAAATTGCGGCGAGTAGTGTTTCCATTGATTTGCACCAAAAATTCAACGTATATCGCCGCAATGGAGTACAAGACTATTTGGTATGGCGAGTTGAAAACGGAGAATTAGATTGGTTTAGGTTAAATGCAGGAGATTATGTTAAAGTTGAGCCCAATAGCGATGGGATAATTTGTTCAGTTGTTTTTCCAGGATTGTGGCTAGATAGAACGGCGTTATTAGCTGGAAATTTAGCCAAGGTTTTAGAGGTATTGCAGCAGGGATTAGCCAGTCAGGAACATCAAGATTTTGTTTCAGAATTGGCATCACGTCAGTAGGTGTTAGGTTTTTATTAAAGTAGAAACGCGATCGCAATGGATTATCCCGATATCGATATTGCCCCTCTCATTGATCATGCTCTCCTCTCGCCCACGGCGACACCCGAACAGGTAGAGAAATGGTGTCGTGAAGCTGATCGATTTCAGTTTGCCACAGTCTGTGTCTATCCAGTGTACGTCAAACTTGCGGCGGAACTCTTACACAAAAAAACGCCCAAAGTTTGTACCGTGATTGGCTTTCCCACAGGCGCTACCACAACTGCGGCTAAACTCTACGAAGCCCAAGAAGCAGTAGAAAATGGCGCAACGGAACTCGATGTCATGCTTCATTTAGGGGCATTAAAAACTGGAAACACTGATGCTATCTATCGCGAAATCGCCCCAATCTGCGAGGAAACCGGGCAAACCGTCAAAGTTATCTTAGAAACAACGCTTTTAACCGACACTGAAAAACAACTCGCCGCCGAAATTTGCATTGATGCTGGGGCGCAATATCTCAAAACCAGTACAGGTTGGCATGGAGGTGCAACGGTGTCGGATGTCAAATTCTTGAAAGACTTGACAAAAGGACAAATCGGGATTGAAGCTTCAGGAGGTATCCGCACAATCGAACAAGCGTTAGATTTAGTCATAGCCGGAGCAACCCGATTAGGCACCTCTCGTGGACCAGAGTTGTTGCAACAGCGTGAGGAAAAAGACGAAGAATGAAGTGTTTCAGACGTGATGCCGGAAGCGTCTGTAGGGGCGGGTTTAGGGATTAATATTGATTGTTGTTACCAACGTTTCTACAAAACCCGCCCTGACCGATGTGTAGGAATAGGCTTGACGACTAACATTTTTTGTCACCCGGATGTGACTAAACTCACCCTGACGAATGACAAATGACAAATGACAAATGACAAATGACAAATGACGAATGACAAATGACAAAAACCTATAACGCCACTGGAATTAACCTGAAAAGTATGCCGCTAGGTGAAGCGGATCGCTTAGTCACAATTTTAACGCCAGAGTGGGGATTGATTCGCGTAGTGGCACCGGGTTCCCGCAAACAGAACTCAAAATTGGCAGGTAGAATGGGCTTGTTTGTGGTGAATCAGTTACTGATTTACAAAGGGCGATCGCTGGATAAAATTACTCAAGCTGAAACCTTGGAATCCTATCCAGGATTGGCGAAGGATTTAGGCAAGCTGGCAGCCAGTCAGTACCTGGCAGAATTAGTATTGTGTCATGCCTTAAGTGAACAACCCCAAGCTGAACTGTACGCCTTGTTCAATGAGCATCTGCGGCGATTGGAACAGTTACCCCAATTAAGCAGCAGTCCCTCCGGTGCCTCCCTAATTTTGGCACACCTTTGCCAGGGTATTTTTCACTTATTGGCGTTAGCTGGGATTGCGCCGCAAGTGCAACAGTGTTGTATCTCTCAGCATCCGATTCAGCCTGATTTTGCGGCTCAGAATTGGCAAGTCGGGTTTAGTGTGGAGGCGGGTGGCACCTATAATTTGGCAGTAGAGGCGTCTCAACCGGAGAACCGGTTCCATCCCGTTGCTAGCCGTAGTCAGGGAGTTAATCAATCCCCTTTACCCCGGTTAACCTGTAAACTGAATGCCGTTGAATTAGCGATTGTACAACAGCTAGCGGCGGCTGAGTTATCCCAGGCATCCCTAGACGCGATCGCTCCCCTCTGGGTTAAAGTTGAGCGGATGTTACGGGATTATGCCCAGTATCACTTTGGTCGTTCCATTCGTTCAGCCGCGTTAGTAGACGCTTTGGCAATGTCAACGGAACAATAAGCTGTCATGCATTTAAATTGGGTATTAGTAGCGAGCTTTTAGTAGCGAGCAAGATGCTCGGTAGCGAGCAAGATGCTCGGTAGCGAGCAAGATGCTCGGTAGCGAGCAAGATGCTCGCACTACGTACAAGGATTTTGCCATTATTGACATTAGTTTAATCGGACACTGCTTATCTATCTTTAGAAAAGGGCGAGTCGATACAGCTTAATTCTCACACCGCCAGATTTGTGCAGCGACTCGCCCCTACAACCGCGATAATCCCGAAAATCCGGAAAATAATATAATTTGTGGTCTAATTTAGCATGCATCCACAAACGAACATGGACGGTTTTTACGGCGAAAGTAGTCCTCCACGAAGGCAGAAGCCCACATTACACCTGATTAGAGATTAGCGCTGGGTAGTTTACATGCAATGATAGAGAAAGTGTAGTTTTATAAAAAACTGATCAAAATACCTTAAGTGGACGATTTACCCATTGGGGTTGATCAGCCACAGCAGCCAACTTACGAGAACGAATGCGATTATCTGAATCTGAATCCAAACGAGTTAACCAAAATCCTGTCCAAAAAAAGTCATCGTCTGCGACTAAGCGCAATTATCGAGAACCTCACCAGCCGCCGCGTCAAGCAGAGAACGTCCCGGCGAAAACGGATGAACCTACTGCTGAACCAGGCAAACAGGGGTTTGTACCCGTTCTGAAAAATGGTAATTTCTTAACCTTGTGGAGTGGTCAGGTTTTTTCTCAGCTTGCCGATAAAATTTATTTGGTGTTGATGATTGCCTTGATTGCTAGCCACTTTCAGGCGGAGGGAACCAGTATCAGTGGTTGGGTTTCAGCTGTGATGATTGCGTTCACAATTCCGGCTGTCCTGTTTGGTTCTCTGGCGGGAGTTTTCGTGGATCGCTGGTCAAAAAAGGCGGTACTCGTCTCTACCAATCTGCTGCGAGGTGTCTTGGTTTGGTCAGTTCCGGCGGTGTTATGGCTGACTCAGGATTGGAGTCCCATCTATAAGTTGCCCGTCGGCTTCTATGGCTTATTGATTATCACATTCTTGGTTTCGACCTTAACCCAATTTTTTGCCCCGGCTGAACAAGCGGTTATTCCGTTGATTGTCAAGCGTCGTCATTTGCTCTCGGCGAATTCCCTTTATACCACGACGATGATGGCATCCTTGATTATTGGATTTGCCGTGGGTGATCCGTTATTAGCGTTGACTGATAAATTGGTGGCGCAGTTGGGGATTGATTGGCAATTTGGTAAAGAATTTGTCGTTGGTGGCGGGTATGCGATCGCGGGATTGGTGTTACTAGTGCTGAAAACAGGTGAAAACACCGAACCCACTGAAGGTGAAACCCCGCACGTTTTTGCCGATATTTGGGAGGGATTGCTTTATCTCAAACGCCAACGGCGCGTCCGCAATGCCATGATTCAATTAGTGATTTTATTCTCCATTTTCGCCGCCCTAGCGGTGTTAGCGGTACGACTCGCCGAAACCCTTCCGGGAATGAAAGCCTCACAATTTGGCTTCTTACTGGCAATGGGAGGAATTGGAATGGCGGCTGGTGCGGCGATTCTGGGACATTGGGGTCAGCATTTTACCCATAATCGCTTGAGTCTCTATGGATCAATGGGGATGTCAGTAGCGCTAGTGGGGTTATCGGTGTTTACTCATAGTCTCTGGATGGCGTTAGCCATGACTGCTTTGTTGGGGATGTGTGGGGCGATGGTAGGGATTCCTATGCAAACTACGATTCAAGCCGAAACCCCGGAAGAGATGCGCGGGAAGGTTTTCGGGCTGCAAAATAATGGCGTAAATATTGCCCTGAGTCTGCCCTTAGCCTTAGCCGGTTTAGCCGAAACCTGGCTCGGTTTAGCTCCGGTCTTATTTAGTTTAGCCATAATTGCGATCGCGGGAGGGTGCATAAACTGGTATATTTCCGGTACAGGATCAGCGATGTTAACTCGCGCTGACAAATAGGAGACTCACGATTCAACTTGAATGCATATCGCCTGGATCGGAAAAAAATCACCATTTTGTGGCAATGTCACTTACGGTCGAGAAGTGACCAATGCTTTACTAGACCGAGGATACCAAGTTAGTTTTCTGCATTTTGCCCAAGAGGAAACCGCCGCAGATCCCCTATTTTTGGGTTGTCAGGAGGTATCTCTACCCTGTTTGTACAAGTCCCAAGTTTATACGATTCCCTCCCCGAAAGCGAGTAAGGTTTTAAAACAGGCTCTACAGCAACTCCGCCCGGATTTAGTCCATGCGTCTCTCACTTTGTCTCCCTTAGATTTTCTGCTTCCAGAAATCTGTGAAGACCTGAATTTACCCCTCGTTGCCACATTTCATCCCCCCTTTGATGGCAAACGCCGCAATTTAAAATCGGGAACCCAACTGGTTGCTTATCAACTCTATGCCCCGTTTCTGGCACACTATGATCGGGTGATTATCTTTTCTCAACTGCAACGGGATTTGCTGGTGCGTTTGGGAGTTCCTCGCCATAAACTCGCCGTAATTCCCAATGGAGTTGATGTGCTCAAATATGCTCCTGGCACATCGAATTTGAAAGTCCGATTTGATGCCCAACGCCTATTTGTTTATCAAGGTCGCATTGCTACAGAAAAAAATGTAGAGGCGTTACTCAAGGCGTGGAAACAGTCGGAAATGGGCGATCGCTGTAAGCTTTTGATTGTCGGGAATGGACCTCTAGTTCCCACGTTAAGACCTTTTTATGATAGATACGATGGGATTCTCTGGTTAGGCTTTATCGCCAATGAACAGCAGCGGATTGAGATTCTGCAAGCCGCCGATGTATTTATTTTACCGTCGTTATTAGAAGGACTCTCCTTATCATTACTCGAAGCCATGGCTTGTGGTTTGGCTTGTGTCGCCACCGATGCGGGGGCGGATGGTGAGGTTTTAGAAGGTGGCGCGGGTATTATTCTGAATACCCATCGGGTCACGTCTCAATTGAATACCCTTTTGCCCTTGTTACGAGATCATACGGAATGGACAATGCTTCTGGGTCAAAAAGCTAGAGCTAGAGTTTTAGAACGTTACACCCTGAGTGGGAATATTAGTCAATTAGAAATTTTATATAAAGAGGTGTTAAAAGGGACTCAGGCTTATGTGCCTCATCCTAGTCCCTCGTCCTTATGAGCAATGAGCAATGCCAATTCGGGAGAGTGGGAGGGCAGGGGGAGCTGGGGGAGCAATGTAGAGACGTGCCATGGCACGTCTGGGAGCTGAGGGAGCAGGTTGTAGGTTGGGTTTCGACTTCGCTCAACCCAACAGAATCTAGGGCTAAAGCCCTTACTACAAGCGGTCAAGATTGCGCTAAAATGTAAAGTAGTGTTAAGTGAAGTAACCAAATATTTATCAAATTAGTCTTTACAACATCAGTACCCTCGATCCGTCCAAGAGGAATAACAGTGACTCAGACAGCACCAAATCCCAAGACAAACCAGTTGAATAGTTCTCCAACCGTTAAGCCTGCCGAAATCAAACAGGATGTCGATGTGGTTTTCTATCTACCTGACGCTGAAGCCGACACTTATGAACAGGATGCAGGTTCCTCTCCCCAATCTGGAACCGAGAACGCCAAAAAAGGCTGGCTATCTGGTGGAAAAGGGCTGTTTTTGGGTATCGGGATTGGTGTCCTCTTAGCGTTAGGGGCGACGCGCTTAGTCTCGTCTCAACAGTCAGACGCACCAACAGCAGAACCCCCCGTCGCCACATCATCTGCCCCCAGTCAAAGCGTAACTGTGGCCCAAGTGATATCCGAGAGTGTTAGCCGCAGTTTAGATGCCACCGGAAGCTCGGCGGCGTTTGAGATGAATCCAGTCATGTCTCAGGCGACAGGCTTACAGATTCAACAGGTGTTGGTGGAAGAAGGGCAGGTTGTCAAAGCTGGACAATTATTAGCCCGTCTCGATAACTCGGTACTCCAGGCACAATTAAATCAAGCCCAAGCCTCCGTCGCCCAAGCAGAAGCCCGCCTCGCGGAACTTCGGGCAGGTTCCCGTAGCGAAGAAATTGCCCGGGCTAAAGAAGTGGTGAGCAGCGCTGAATCTGCTGTTGCAGCCGCCGAGTCAGACTTAGAATTAGCTATAACCCGGGTCGATCGCAATAAAAAGCTGCAAGCTGAAGGTGCTATTGCCCGCGATCGCTTAGATGAAGTCTACAATCAAGAACGCAGTAGCCGTTCCCAACTTGAACAGGCACAAGCCCGGTTACGAGAAGCCAAGCAGCAACTTGCTCAACTCCAAGCTGGACCCCGGCGGGAAGTGATTACCCAAGCCGAAGCCCAACTCGCCCAAGCACAGGCACAGGTACAATCCACGATCGCACAACTCAACAACACCCGCATCCTGGCTCCGGTGAGTGGTAAAATAGCTGAACGCAATGCCCGTGTGGGAAATGTCACCTCTGGTTCCCAAACTCTCTTCAAAATCATTGAAAATGGACGTTTAGAACTGATTGCTAACGTTCCTGAAACCCAACTTCCCCAAATTCAACCCGGACAATCGGTAACGATTACCTCCGACGCAGATAGTAGTTTACAACTGTCGGGTAAAGTTCGGGAAATTGACCCGATGATTGATGAAGCCTCCCGTCAGGCGCAGGTGAAGATTGATTTACCCGCCTCAGCCACCTTAAAACCGGGAATGTTTTTACGGGCGTCAATTACCACCTCAGCTGCCCAAGGGTTAACCCTACCCGCCAAAGCTATTTTGCCCCAAAGTGACGGTAGTGCGATCGCCTATATCGTGCAACCCGATAATACGGTTAAAGCCCAGCCTGTAGAGGTGGGTGAACTTCTGGGTGATAATCGGGTTGAAATTAAAAGTGGGTTATCTGTAGGCGATCGCGTTGTGGTTAAGGGTGCGGCTTATTTAAAAGATGGCGATACCGTTGAGGTGGTTAACTGATTCGATAAACAGGGGTTTGGCAACCAAACCCCTACCTGGTAATCAACACCCCTACGGAGAATGATCATCTGGATCGATCCCTGCTTCTCGCAGCAATTCTTCTAAGCGTTTAGCACGTTCTTCGGCAATTTCCTTAGCCTGACGTTCCTGTTCAAGTTGTGCGCTGAAAGTTGCCTTAGCCTGACGTTCCTGTTCAAGTTGTCGGGATACTGTTTCCAGTTGTTGTTGTACCTCTACATAATCAATAAAGGGTTGACCATCAGGACGATATAGTAAAAGAGTGTCTGATGCAACCTCAAAGCGAATGCCCAAACGAGGAGAAACCCACCCATTCATCTCTTCGATTGTATCGAGCCAATTCTCATCTCGTAACCATCCGGTTAACCGATTTTTATTCGGATCGTAGAGATAGTATTCTTCCACCCCATAACGATGGTAGAATAACAACTTTCGGTTCATTTCTTTCTGGCTATTTCCCGGAGAAAGAATCTCAAACACGACTTGGGGCGCGATATTATTCTCCCGCCACTGCTGATAAGACCCTCTGTCTCCTTTTTCTACTCCAAACACGACCATTATATCTGGTGCTTGGCGTAATTTATTATTTCCTTCAACTGGATACCACAATAAGTCTCCGGCTACGAAAACATTAGGGGTGTTGGCATATAACCAGGCTAAATTATAGTAAATTACGGTAATCCAGCGAAATTGAATAGTATTATCTGCCATTGGTTGTCCATCACTGTCAGGATAAATGATTGAGGTATCGGTTTGGGGGGTCAGTTGTGTTACCATCGTTGCTTCCCAATTCACTATAATTATTTGAGTTTAGCGGCTTGTTTCTATTATAATGACGCATAAATAGAGATTCGATTCAGGCTCTTTTGTCCCAAAGTCAAGTCTGTCGGTGAGGGGCGCGATCGCTTTCCCTTGGTCTTCTTCCACCATAAGTATGAGATTGACTTTACCCAAGCGACAATTTGCCGAAAAGCAGAAGCAAGGATAGCTTCGCGATCGGGAAGTCTGGGTTATACTTAACCTAGGAGGATTACGCATTCCCCATACCCCATTCCCTTTTGATAATGTTAATCTTAAATACAACAACTCAGTATGAGATTTATTAGTCCCAAAACTGACTTTGCGTTTAAGAAGATTTTTGGCTCAAACCGCAGTCAAAAAATCCTGGTCAGCTTTCTTAACGCTATCGTTTATGAAGGCAAAAACACCATAAAATCATTGGAAATAATCGACCCATATAATCCGGGTAGTACTAGCACACTTAAAGATACTTATCTCGATGTTCGGGCAGTTTTAGATAATGGCTCTACAGTAATCATTGAAATGCAAGTCTTAAACGTTGAAGCCTTTGAAAAACGAGTAATTTACAATATTGCTAAGGCTTATGCGAACCAATTAGATATGGGAGAACAGTATACAAGATTAAGACCATTTATTGCTTTAAGTATTGCTGATTTTTTGCTATTTAAAAATAGCTCACAAATGATTAATCGGTTTCGACTCAAGGAAGAAAAACAGCTATTTAACTATCGAGACGAGTTAACATTGATTTTTATAGAGTTGCCAAAATTCAATAAAGAACTATCAGAATTAGAAACCCTTAGCGATAAATGGATTTATTTTCTCAAAGCTGCCCCCAGTTTAGAGATGATTCCCGAATCCCTAGGGGCAGTACCGGAAATAGAAGAAGCGTTAACTATTGCCAGTCGTGCTAATTTAAGTAATCAAGAATTAGAGGAGTTGCACAAGCAGGAAGTATTTATCGGCGATAGGAGGGGCGAAATTAATCTTGCCAAGATTGAGCAGAATTTAAAATTAATTTCACTTGTCCTAGAACAAAATCTTGGAGCAATTAACCCAGTAATCATGAATAAAATAGAACAATTATCTTTGCCAGAGTTAGACCGTTTAATTGAGGAAGTTTTAAGTTTTACAAGCTGGGAAGATGTGGAAGAGTGGTTAGATGATTAATATCGGTGTTTATAATTAGGACTTGAAGATTGTATAGACGTTTAACCGCAACGTCTAGGAAATAGGAAAAACTTCATAGAAATAAACTGATATCCGCAAAAGCCATGAAGATATAAGCAATCAAAATAAAACTGATTCAGTGAATTTTATTAGTTCAATATGTTCAGATTTTAAATGAAATTCAGACTATACCGCTTATTCAGCAAAATCTAATTACACTCACCCTAAACCTGATGGCGTTCGCATAGCAACTACAAACGAAGTTTATGTCTTTTCACCTCTCCGCTTGGTCAATTAAAAAACCTGTTCCGACTATCGTCTTATTCATAATTTTGGGCATCTTTGGTTTGGTGTCCTTTTTTCGATTAGGAATTGATAGTAATCCGAATATCGATATTCCCGCCGTGATGGTAACAGTTACCCAACCCGGTGCGGGACCCACAGAATTAGAAACCCAAGTCACCAAGAAAATAGAAGATTCAGTGGCGGGGTTGGGAAATATTGATGAACTCACCTCCACGGTGACGGAAGGGAGTTCCACCACTACTGTTAGTTTTGTCCTCGGAACGGATAGCGATCGCGCGACGAATGAGGTGCGGAATGCGGTTGCCCAAATTCGTCAGGATTTACCCCAGGATGTGAATGAACCGATTGTCAAGCGCCTAGAGTTTGCAGGCGGTTCAATTATGACCTACGCGGTGGCGTCTGAGACGCGATCGGTTGAACAATTAAGCGATTTAGTCGATCGCACGATTAGCCGCGCCCTGCTGAATGTACCTGGTGTGGCTCAAATTGACCGTTTGGGGGGTGTAGATCGGGAGATTCGGGTTGATCTTGATCCGAGTCGTTTACAAGCTTATGGGATTACCGCCACCCAAGTGAATGATCAAATTCGGAATTTGAATATTGACTTACCCGGAGGGCGGGGAAATGTCGGCGGAAGTGAGCAAAATATCCGAACTTTGGGAAGTGCAGAAACGGTTGCGGAATTACGAAGTTATCGGATTGTTCTCCCCAATGGTGCAACGGTTCCCTTATCTAGTTTAGGGGAAGTAGAGGATAGTTTTGCTGAACAGCGACAGGCGGCGTCTTTGAATGGCGAATCCGTGGTTGCTTTTTCGGTGCGGCGGAGTACGGGTAGCACCTTAGTCACCGTGGAAGAAGGGGTGCGCGAAGCTGTTTCAGAATTGGAAAAAACCCTACCAGACGATGTGACTCTGGCACTCATTTTTACTCGTGCTGATGCGATTCGGGATTCCTATCAAGCCACAATTGATGCCTTAGTTTTAGCCTGTATTTTAACAGTGATTGCCGTCGGTTTGTTTTTGCGGGATTGGCGAGTCACTCTAATTACGGCAACGGCGTTACCTCTCTCGATTATTCCCACATTTGGGGTGATGAAACTCTTGGGGTATACCTTAAACGGGATGACGTTATTGGCGTTAGCCTTAGCGGTGGGTAACTTGGTCGATGATGCGATTTGTATGATTGAAAACATCGACCAACATTTAGATATGGGCAAAAAGCCCTTTAACGCGGCATTGGATGCTTCACGGGAAATTGGGTTAGCCGTGGTGGCGACAACTGCCACAATTGTGGCGGTGTTTATTCCGGTGGCATTTATGGGAGGTATACCGGGTCAATTTTTCCAACCCTTTGGTGTCACAGTGGCGGTGTCTACGATGTTTTCTACATTGGTGGCTTGTACGATGACACCGATGTTGAGTGCCTATTTGCTGAAATCTAAAAGAAACCGGGAACCGGGAACCAGAAAAAAACGGATTCACCCTTACCGAAATCTGCTTACTTGGGCATTACGTCATCGGATTACAACCCTATTAATTGCGTTGGCTTTCTTTATCGGTAGTTTACAACTGGTGCCATTAATTCCCAAGGGTTTATTTGCTAGTGGGGATACGGGGTTGAGTACAGTGATGGTTGAACTACCACCCGGATCAACCTTGAGTGAAACTGAAGCGATTATGCAACAACTCAACCAATCGTTGCAAGAAAATCCGGCGGTTGAGAAGGTTTTTACTACGGCGGATAATATCAATTCGGGTACAGTCTACGCCAACCTGGTACCCAAAGATGAACGGGAGGTTTCCCAGCAGGAATTTGAACAAGAGATGCGCCAGGTGTTCCGGACAATTCCGGGGGCGCGGATTAGTTTCCAAAGTCAAGGCGCAGGGGGAGGCGGTAAGGATTTATCGATTGTGCTCAAGAGTGAAAATGCCCCAGTGTTGACGCAAACGGCGGAAACTTTGGAGAAGCAGATGCGGGATATTCCGGGATTGGTGGAAGTTACCTCCAGTACCAGTTTAGTTAAGCCGGAAATTGTGATTCAGCCTGATCCCGAACGGGCGGCAGATTTGGGCGTTTCTGTAGGCGCGATCGCACGAACGGCATCGTTAGCGTTAATTGGGGATAATGAGTCGAATCTGGCAAAGTTTGATTTGGCGGATCGGCAGATTCCGATTCGGGTACAACTTGATCCAGAGACTCGCACTGATATTAGTACCCTGAAAAATTTACAGGTTCCCAGTCAAAATGGGACATTAGTTCCGATTAGTGCAGTGGCGGATATCCGTTTGGGAAGTGGTCCAGCGCAAATTGACCGTTTTGATCGCAATCGTCAGGTATCGGTGGAAGCGAATTTAGAAGGTATTTCTCTGGGAGATGCTTTAGAAACGGTTAAAGCATTGCCCGCGATGAATCCCCTCCCACCAGAAGTCGCTGAGGAACCGGCTGGTGATGCCAAGATTATGCAGGATATTTTTACCCGGTTTGCAACTGCATTAGGGGCGGCGATTCTGTCGATTTATGCGATTCTCGTCTTACTTTATAGCAATTTCTTGTATCCGTTTGGGATTTTAGTCGCTTTGCCTTTATCCATTGGTGGGGCGTTACTGGGGTTGTTAGTGACGCAGAAAGAGTTGGGCTTATTTGCCCTAATTGGCATTGTTTTGCTGATGGGATTAGTGACAAAAAATGCGATTTTATTAGTAGACTTTGGATTGGCGGGGATAAAAGAAGGAAAACCCCAATATAAGGCAGTTGTTGAGGCGGGGGTGTCTCGGTTACGCCCAATTCTGATGACATCGGTGTCTACAATTGCCGGGATGATGCCCATTGCCTTAGAGTTAGGGGCGGATGGTGAGGTACGCAGCCCTATGGCGATCGCGGTAATTGGTGGGTTTACGACTTCAACTTTGTTAACTTTGGTGGTGGTTCCCGTGTTATTTACTTATGTGGATAATTTATATCGCTGGATTCGCGGATTATTTGGGGGGAAAAAAAAGCCGGTTCAGTTATAACTAGAGTTTATCTGGGAACACTTGACGCTATTGTCAGATTATTCTGCGATCGCGGGATAGGGAAATAATTCGCGAAATCCCCGCCTTCGCTGTTGCGGAGACTCTGGAGTCAAATAACTCCACAGGGTTTCCCAATAAAAAAAGGATACACCATCAAAGGCGCGATCGCGAACCGCTTCAACTTGGGCTTGAATTTGTGCAAAGGGAATCGGATCACCTAAGGTTCCCGTTAAAATGCCAATACTTACCGGAATAGTTCGCCGCGCCATGCGTACTGCGGGTTGATTAAGTTCGGCGGTAAAACGACTCAACTCATCCCGATAAACCTGTAACACTAATTCATCAACCCAACCCCGTTGTACCCAGGTTTGCCAGTCTTGTAGATAATGTTGATAAGCAAAGGCTTGGGGATTAGGTGAAAGCGAGATGATACAATCCGGTTTAATCGATTTAACCGTCTGGATAATCTCTCCCATAAACTCGCTAATCTTATTCGCCCGCCAGCGCATCCATTCACTATTTAATGGCGAATTCGGGGGAGGATTCCCATAATGTTCTTGCTGATAACGCTCAATGGTATAAGGATCATAACCCAATTCCACAGGCATCCCAAAGTGATCATCCAACTGAATCCCATCCACATCATATTGGCTGACTACTTCCTTAATCAGATCCAGGATAAGCTGTTGTACCTCTGGATGCAACGGATTCAGCCATAAGAGTTGGGGATTCTCCGGATCAGATTTTTGAGTTAAACTCTGAGTTATCCAGGTAGGATGACGCCGCGCTAATTCAGAATAAATCGGTGTCATAAATCCATACTCAAACCACGGAATAACCCGTAACCCTTGGCGATGTCCCTGCTGTATAATATCTGCCAAGACATCTCCATTGAGGCGCATAATTGCCAGCAAAGGTTCTTGTGTCGCCACCGCACTCGGATAAAACGTATGTCCCCGATTCCAAACCACCGGATAAACCGTGTTAAAGTTCAGTTTAGACAATTGCGCGATCGCTCGGTTAATTCCCCACGGCGAAAATAATACACCACTGGCGACATTTGTCAACCAAACGCCTCTAATTTCTGTAATTTTTCTTGGCGTTTGGGAACGCGCCAAAGATGGGGAAAATACAATCGATTTAGCAATCAGTAGGACAATAGTTAATAACAGCCCCAATACAAGAAAAACCCTGAATCTACGTTGACGTTTATCATTCGTCATTTGTCATTTGTCATTTGTCATTTGTCATTCGTCATTTGTCATTTGTCATTTGTCATT